>JALUVB010000096.1 GCA_027021085.1 bacterium | reverse complement strand
CTACGCTGAGCTCGAAAATTTCTTCCGGGGAAAGCTGGTTCTTTTTACAGAGTTCTTTTATTATTGTATTTATTCCCCCCAGGATAGCCTGGCTCAAATCTTTGAGCCCGTCTTCCCGGGCAGCATACTCAATACGAGAGATTACGTCATCGCCGTAAATTACCTGGGGGTTTGTAATGGCATGGACATCTATCATTTCCCCGCTTTCCAGGTTCACCAGGTATCCCACTACCGTGGTGGTGCCGATATCAAAGGCTATGCCCAAAAGGTTTCCCTCCTGCTTTACCTCCAGGACCTGGTGAGCATTTACCACAGAAGAGAAAGCCCTGCCTTTTTTGAAGCTTTGCGCCAGGTGTCGTAAGGAATAAAGGTCAAGATGCAGATGGGGAGGAAGCACCTTTTCCCCTATGCTTCTCTCTCCCAGGGAAAGAGAAGGCATGGGAAAGGAGACCCTTTTTACCGGGGGAGAAAGGGAGACTTTGCCTCCATGCATTTTGGTAAGAATGACCTGGCGAAAATAACGGGAAGACGAGGGGATTTCTACCTTAAGGTTACAGGTTACCTGGTGCTGGCAGGATAACCGCCAGCCTTTTTCTATCTCCTTCTCGCTTAAAATCCTTTTTTCCTGCGGGGTGGGAGGAGGAGCAGGTAAAATCACCACCCGGCATTTTCCGCAGATACCCTTCCCGCCGCAGGGGGTATTTATGGTTATACCGGCTTTAATGGCGGCAAAGAGTAGAGAAGCTCCCTCCAGCACCTGGATTTCCTTATTTTCGGGAAGGAATTTAATTGTATAAAAAGATTTCACTTTGCCTTCTTCATTTTGTAGAGTGCTCGGTCTGCCTCCCTGACAAATGTTTTCTCATCCCAACCTTTCTTCCATTCCACCACGCCCATGCTCAGGGAAAGACCCTCGTCGGCGAAATTTTCCCTTATCCTGCCAGCAATCTTCCTGGCTTCCTCTACGCTGGTTTCGGGCAGTAGTATGGCGAACTCATCTCCTCCGTAGCGGAAGGCAGAATCTATTCCTGCCCGCAGGGATTTCTGCAGTATTTCCCCTATTTTCTCCAGTACCTTGTCTCCCTCCAGATGCCCGTAGGTGTCATTATACTTTTTAAATCCATCCACGTCCGACATAATCAGGGTAAGGGGACGATTGTAGCGCTCTGCCCGCTTTATTTCGCGGGGTAAGATGGTATAGAAGTTATGATGGTTGCGCAACTTGGTTAATCCGTCCGTTACACTGAGCTTATAAAGTTTATCGCTCATCTTCATCCTCTCCCAGAAGGAATAAAAGCCCAGTATTATAAAACCAATGGCAATAAAAGTAAATACAAGGGGAAGGCGGAGAACGCTCATGGGAAACAGCAGGGCCTCCTGTTGGGGAGTGAAGGCAAGCAGGGTGTAAGAGTAGCCGAATAAATGTAGTGGCACATAGGCGATTATGCTGTGGGGGGAAAGCCCCCTCCTGCCAAAGAAAATCTTTCCCCTGATTACCCGCGAGTTGAGGGGATATAATTTCTCTTTTTCTTTTAGCAGGGAGATTTTCTCCCCTATGTACATGGGAGAAAGAATCACATTGCCTTCTTTATCCGCAAGGGCCATCTGGCTTCCCTGGCCCAGCCGAAGAAAGTGGAACTGGCTCCTGTAAAGAGTTTCCGGGGAAAGAGAAATCCCTATTACCCCGTTAAATTTACCATCCTTCTTGAAGGGTACCACCAGGGCAATTCGATAACGCCCGTCGTTTCCTATAAAGGGCAGGGTAAGTTCTGGTTGCAGGGTTTTTTTCACCCTTTTAAAGTAAGCACGGTAGGAGAAACTTCTTCCTATGAAAAAGTCCCCGGCGTCGATAGGGAGGATCAGCTTACCTTTTCCTTCCTTATCCAGTAGCCAGATTTCTTTGATGGTGCGCTTGTTCCCACTTCTTATCCTTTCCCAGGTATCCTGCATAAGGGGCAGCCAGGCTTCTTCGCTGGTGTCGCCCAGGAAGCGGGACAGCCAGTATATCTCTCCGTAAAGCTTCTCTATCCAGTCAGCAAACCTCTTTCCTGCCTCCTGGGTAAGGGCAAGCTGGTATTCGCCAAAAAGGGCAATGCTTTCTTTCGTCAGGGCATTATAGGAAACAAAGAAAATGGCCAGAACAGAAGATATGGTGAATATTCCGATTATGATGATTATTGCCAGCCTTAATTTTTTCATCAGTACTCTATGCCTTCTCTTCCCGGGAGCCCACGCTCATAGGGATGTTTTCTCTCCACCATTTCGGTGATGAGGTCTGCCTTCCTTTCCAGGGGAGGGATTATCCCCCGGCCGGTAAAGATAATTTCTTTCTCGGGCAGGAACCTCAGGAGAGGAGAAACTTCTTCCCAGGTAAGGAAAGCCCCGGTTAAAACCACATTCATTTCATCCAGTATAAGCATGTCCCATGTCCCTCTCTCTATACGGGAAAGCATGCTTTGCCATTCCTCTTTTAACTTGGTTTGCACTGTTTCTTTTTGCTCTTTGGAGAAGAGAGGATGCGGGACCTGGCTTCTTATGATCTCAAGCAAGGGCGCAAAGCAGGCAAGCACCTGAATCTCTCCGGACGGCTCGGGTTTAAAAAACTGAATGAGCAATACTCGCCATCCCCTGCCCAGCGCACGCGTGGCTGCACCTATGGCAGCGGAAGTTTTGCCCTTGCCGTCGCCAGTATAAACTTGCAGCATATCACTTTATTATAATGCCTCCGTATCCTACTACTTCATCGTAGTATCCAGTTACCTCTCCGCTTGTAGCGTAGGATACAACTTCTCCCCTTGTTGCTCCCAGTGCCTTGCAGGCTAAAATATTCACTACTACCGGGACATAACCGCACATATCTATCTGGTGGTGTTCCATCCTCTCCAGCAAAAGCAGGTCGTCCAGGCGTTCAAATATTTCCATGGTCAAACTATCATTATGCACTGCTTCTTCCTGCGGCTGGTACTTGGTAAAGTCCGTGGTAGCCAGAAACAGGATATTTTCTTCCCACTCTTTCCCTATGTTGCTGAGTGCATCTGCCAGGTCCTGGTACACTTCATAGTCAGAGGGAGAGAGGAGCACAGGCACAATTTCTATCCGGGGGTTAATATGTTGCAGAAAGGGGAGCTGCACTTCCAGGGAATACTCCTCTGCGTGGGAACGCGTATCCACTTCTAAAAACCTGGAATAGGAAAGCAGCGCATCGGCAATCTCCTCGTTCACCTTTACCTTTCCCAAGGGAGTTGCCCAGGACCCCTTGTCCCAGATGGACGACAAGGGCCCTTCGCCCTTGTGATTAGGGCCTAACAGCACAACTTTGGAGGGAATCTCGATGCGGGAGTAAACATCTGCATACACTTTCCCGGCAAAAAGGTACCCCGCATGCGGTACAATAGCTCCCATTACCCGTTCCCGCGGAATACCTTCTTGCAGGAGATTCCGGATAAAATCCTGTAGAGTGAAGACGTCGCTTGGATAAAAATCCCCTGCAAATTTAGCCTGCCTGAACATCGTCTAAAAATAGCAAAAAACAGGACAAAAATCAATTAAAAAAGGCAACCCCGAAGTTGGTCCTTTCGAGAATTGCCCTTTTTAATAAAATAAAGAGAATAATCAGGCAACAGCGTCTTTGAGTGATTTTCCAGCTTTAAACACAGGAACCTTCTTTGCAGGAATAGAGAGAGTAGCTCCAGTCCTGGGATTTCTCCCTTCTCTTGCTGCCCTTTTCTTAACCTGGAATGTCCCAAAGCCTACCAGCCTTACATCTTCTCCCTTCTTCAATGCCTCAGTGATAGCACCAATTACGGCATCCACTGCTGCCTCTGCCTCCTTTTTTGTGCAAACAGCCTCTGCCACCTTTTCTACCAGCTCAGCTTTATTCATACTTGTTCACCTCCCCTCGTTTTGATTATCACAATTCATTATAGCACACGTTTTGGCAAAAACAAGCGTGGGAGTAGAGCGGGGTATGCTTTATATCATTCCTAAGATAATCTCCCAGGACACCAAGAAACCAGGATTACCAGGAAACCAACCTGCCATTCACCGTTCACTATCCTGCACCTTGCATCTTGCCTTTTCTCTCTTCCGGTCCAAAGTCTATGGTCTATAGTCTAACTTATATCCCAGCTTTCTAAGCAGCCCTTTTCGCCATTTAATATCTTCTGCTTGTTCTATACCTCTTGGTTTCATTCCGTCCACTACCCCCAAGATCCCTCGCCCCTGGTCTGTCTCGGCTACAATGACCTCTACGGGATTTGCCGTGGCGCAGAAGATTCTGCATACCTCGGGCACCATCTTTACCGCGTTTAAGACATTGATGGGATAAGCGTCCTGCAGAATGATTAAGAAGGTATGGCCTGCTCCTATCTCCAGGGCATTTTCCAGCGCAACCTTCTTTAGTGCCTCGTCATTCCCTTCTCCTCTCACCCGGCAGGCGCCGGAGGCCTCCACGAAGGCAAGGCCGAACCTCACCGAGGGCAGCGAGGTGACTATTACCTCGTATAGGTCTTCCACTGTTTTTATGAAGTGGCTCTGTCCCAGGATAAGGTTTGCTCCCTCAGGAATGTTTTTTATTTTAACCGCTTTTATTTCCATCACTTCTTTTTTTCTTCCAGGGAGGCGTGAGCAGCTGCCAGCCTGGCTATGGGAACCCGGAAGGGAGAACAACTCACGTAATTCATCCCTACCCGGTGGCAGAATTTGACTGATTCCGGGTCTCCTCCGTGTTCTCCGCATATACCGACCTTGAGGTCTTTCTTCCTGGAGCGGCCGTTTTTAATACCCATCTCCACCAGTTTCCCCACCCCCTCTACATCAATGGTCTGGAAGGGGTCCTTGGGCAGTATTCCCTTCTCTATGTACTCCGGCAGGAATTTCCCCACATCGTCCCGGCTGAATCCGTAGGTCAGCTGGGTCAGGTCATTTGTCCCAAAAGAGAAGAACTCTGCGCATTCGGCAACCTTGTCAGCAGTGAGCGCTGCCCGGGGTATTTCTATCATGGTGCCCACGGAATATTTCACTTCTACCCCGTACTTTGCCATAACTTCTTTTGCCACTTCATCCACCACTTTCTTCTGGTTCTCCAGTTCTGCCTTGCTGCCCACCAGCGGAATCATAATCTCCGGATATACCTCAACCCCCTTCTTTGCCAGTTCACAGGCTGCTTCTAAGATTGCCTGTGCCTGCATGGCGGTAATCTCAGGATAGGTTATTCCCAGCCTGCAGCCTCTGTGCCCCAGCATGGGGTTCATCTCGTGCAGAGCGTTGACTTTCTCTTTTACTTCTTCTGCCGATATGCCTAATTCCTCCGCCATTTCCTGCTGGCTCTTTTCATCCTGGGGCAGGAATTCATGCAGGGGGGGATCCAGGGTTCTTATGGTCACGGGAAGTCCGGCCATGGCTTCAAATATGCCCATAAAGTCTTTTTTCTGGTAGGGTAAAAGTTTTTTCAGGGCTTTCTTCCTTCCTTCTTCCGTGTCAGCAAGAATCATCTCGCGCATGGCAGTGATTCTGTCATGACCGAAGAACATATGTTCTGTACGGCAGAGGCCAATTCCCTCGGCGCCGAACCTCCTGGCTGTGGCAGCATCCTGCGGGTTGTCAGCATTTGTTCTGACCCCTATCTTGCGTACGCTGTCAGCCCAGCGCATTAAGTGTTTATAGACTTCGTTCTTTTCCGGGTCTGCCGGGATGAGGTCCAGTTTCCCCTCGTAGACAATCCCTTTTGTGCCGTTGAGAGTAATCCAGTCTCCTTCTTTAAGCACTTTTCCGTCTACCCGCATGATTTTTTTGGCCGCATCTATCTGCAGTGTTCCGGCCCCTACTATGCAGCATTTCCCCCAGCCTCTGGCCACCAGGGCGGCGTGCGAGGTCATCCCGCCGGTAGCAGTGAGGATTGCCTCTGCGGCGTGCATGCCGTGCACATCCTCCGGACTGGTCTCGTTTCTGACCAGGATAACTTTCTTGCCTTCCTTAGCCCATCTTTCTGCCTCGTCGGCGGTGAAGACAATCTGTCCGTGGCCGCCTCCCGGGCCGGCAGGAAGACCCCTGGCAAGTTGCCTGGCTTTTGCCTCTGCGGCGGGGTCTATCATGGGATGGAGCAGTTCATCCAGCTGTATGGGCTGCACCCGCATGATTGCTTCTTCTTTGCTTATAAGCCCTTCCAGGCACATCTCCACGGCCATTCTTATGGCTGCGATGCCGTTTCTTTTGCCGGTACGCGTCTGGAGAATGTATAGTTTACCTTCCTGGATGGTAAACTCTATGTCCTGCATATCCCGGTAATGTTTCTCCAGCTTGTTCTTTATCTCCACCAGTTGCCGGTAAAGTTCCGGCATGAGTTCTTCCAGGGAGGGAAGGTGTTTTGAGGCTTCGCTCTTGGAGGCTTCGTTGATAGCCTGGGGGGTGCGGATGCCTGCTACCACGTCCTCGCCCTGGGCATTAACCAGGAATTCACCGTAGAATACGTTTTCCCCCGTGGCAGGGTTTCTGGTAAAGGCTACTCCTGTGGCAGAGTTTTCTCCCATGTTGCCAAAAACCATTGTCTGCACATTTACCGCGGTACCCCATTCGTCGGGGATGCCTTCGATTTTTCTGTAAGATACGGCGCGTTTGCCGTTCCAGGAGTAGAAGACGGCAGAGATTGCTCCCCAGAGCTGTTTGTGGGCATCATCGGGAAATTCTTCTTTAAGCACCTCTTTTACCCTCTTTTTGAAGATTTCACAGAGCTTTTTTAAATCTTCTGCCTCAAGCTCGGTATCATACTCCACCCCTTTTTCTTTTTTCATTTTGCTGAGTTCTTCTTCCAGTTTTTCCCGGATACCTATGCCGCCTTCCGGCTCTATGCCCTTGGCCTTTTCCATTACTACATCCGAGTACATCATGATAAGCCGGCGGTAGGCATCGTAAACGAACCTTTCATCCCCGCTTTTCTTGATTAACCCCTGGGCAGTTTCACTGGTCAGTCCGATGTTAAGCACTGTCTCCATCATGCCTGGCATGGATATGCGTGCTCCCGAACGTACGGAAAAGAGTAAGGGGTTGTCGGTGTCACCGAACTTCATGCCGGTAATTTTCTCTACCCTTTTTAATGCTTCATCAACTTCTTTTTCCAGGCTGGGGGGATACTTGCCGTTGGTTTTCATGAAGTAGGTGCAGACTTCCGTGGTAATCGTGAAACCGGGAGGGACAGGTATCCCTAAACGGGCCATCTCGGCCAGGTTGGCTCCCTTGCCTCCCAGCAGATTTTTCATGGAAGCATCGCCGTCTGCATAACCATCACCGAAGAAATAAACATACTTTTCCATTTTTAACCTCCTAATTCTATTTCGGGTAATTTTTCCAGTGATTCCTTAATTTTTTCTTCCGGATATTCGTAGTCTTCCAGTTTCCCGGCAAAGTATGCCTCGTAGGCGGAAAGGTCAAAGTGTCCATGGCCGGAATGACTATAGACAATCACTTTGCCTGCGGGCGCATCCTTTGCCTCGTCAATAGCCGCTTTTATGGCATGGGCTGTTTCCGGAGCCGGCAGGAAGCCCTCGGTTTGTGCAAAGAGCAGGGCTGCCTGGAATACTTCCTGCTGGTAGTAGGCAACAGCCTCTATGATGCCCATGTCGTAAAGGTGGCATACTATGGGCGCTGCCCCGTGGTATCTTAAGCCTCCTGCGTGAATGGGCGCAGGAACAAAGTCATGTCCCAGCGTGTACATTTTCAAAAGAGGCGTGGTGCAGGCAGTATCGCCAAAATCATACTTGTATAATCCCTTGGTCAGGGTGGGGCAGGCACGCGGTTCAACCGCTAAGAACCTTATATTTTCTCCTGATAATTTATCGGGCAGGAAAGGAAGGACAAGCCCGGCGAAGTTACTGCCGCCGCCCACACAGCCGATGAGCACATCGGGCTTCTCTCCTACCATCTTTAATTGTTTAATGGTTTCCAGCCCTACCACTGTCTGGTGCAGAAGCACGTGATTTAAAACACTGCCTAAGGAATACTTTGTGTCTTCGTGCGCCACGGCATCCTCTACTGCCTCAGAGATGGCGATTCCCAGGCTTCCCAGGCAATCGGGGTCTTGCTCGAGCATCTTTCTGCCAAACCGGGTCTTCCGGGAGGGAGAGGCAATCATCTCAGCCCCCCAGGATTGGGCTAAAAGCCTGCGGTAGGGTTTTTGCTCGTAGCTGATTTTCACCATGTAGATAGTACACTGGAGGTTGAACATCTTGGTGGCAAAGGCGAGGGCTGAGCCCCACTGTCCTGCCCCGGTTTCCGTGGCTATCCTTTTTACCCCTTCTTTTGCATTGTAGTAGGCCTGGGCAATAGCCGTGTTAGGTTTGTGGGAGCCGGGGGGGGAGACAGATTCATTTTTGAAATAAATTCTTGCTTTTGTCCCTATAGCTTTTTCCAGGTTGTATGCACGATGTAAAGGGGTGGGACGGTAGAGGAGGTATTTGTCCAGTATATCTTCCGGGGTGTCAATCCATCTCTGGGAAGATACTTCCTGCTCTATCAGGGACATGGGAAAAATGGGGGCTAAATCATCGGGAGTAATCGGCTTTTTTGTCCCGGGATGGATAACCGGAGGCAGTGGTTTGGGTAAATCAGGCAGGCAGTTGTACCAGGCTCTGGGGATTTCGTTTTCGGGCAAAAAAATTTTTCTATCCATAGTTTCTCTCCTTCTCTCTATTCTTCCTTGAGCAAGGAAAAGTTAACCAGAGGGGAAAACATCCGGTAAATTTCATTTAATATGGCAAGATGATTCCTTCTGCGGGAAGGATCCTCCTCCATTATCAACACCTGGTCAAAATACATGTCTACGGAAGGCTTTAGCCCTATCAGGCAATGCAGTACCTTATTATACTCCCTTTTCTCCAGGTAGCGGGGGATTTCCGTCCGCATTGCCCGGGCTTTTTCCCACAGGGCCTCTTCTGCTTTTTCAGTGATAAGCTTTTCCTCTACCTTGCCTGTCCCGGCGAAAACGCGCCTCTCTTCTGCCTGTTTCAGTATGTTTGCAATTCTTTTGTAAGGTGTCATTATCTGTGAGAATCTTCCCTTTTTTTGAAGGTCTCCTAAAGCCGCGGCTTTCAAGTATACATCCTGGAGAGACTCATCTCCAGTAGCCAAAACACTCTCTACTATATCATATCTTAGCCCTTCTTCCAAGAGGACACTGCGAAAACGATTGTATATGAAACCAATGACTTCTTCCGTTACGCTTTTCTTTCCCCACAGGGGTAAGTCAGCAAGCAATTGCCTCAAAGGAACGGGTAGTCCCTTCTCTATATTTATGCGGTTCCCCTCTTTGCCCAGGATGATGCTTATCACTCCCAGCGCCTGCCTTCTCAAGCCAAAAGGGTCATAAGAGCCCGTGGGAAGGGGGCCAAGCGCAGCATAACTGCAGATAGTATCTAATTTATCCACCAGGGAGAGAATTCTCCCCGCGATGTTCCTGGGCAGCTCCTTTCTCCAGGGAGAAAAGGGAAAGTACTCATCTTCCAGGGCTTTGGCCACTTCTTCTCTCTCTCCCTGCAGGAGTGCGTATTTCCCCCCCATTATTCCCTGCAGGGAAGGGAATTCGTTGACCATTTCTGTGAGCAGGTCAGCCTTGCACAGGTAGGCAGCCCGCAGGGTAATCTCCTTCCACTCCGCAGAAAGGGAAAGAATATCACTGGCTCTCTCGGTAAGCTTAATAATGCGCTTTGTCTTGTCGTAGAGGTTCCCCAGCTTTTCGTGGAAGGTTAGGGAGGAGAGTTGTTTGACCCGTTTGCTAAGGGGGATTTTTTGGTCTTCCCGGAAGAAAAATTCGGCATCGCAGAGACGTGCCACCAGAACTTTTTCGTGCCCCTTTATCATTATCTCTTTATTCTTTTCCTCGCCGTCTCCTATCACGATGAATGCGTTTAGCAGGGTATTATCTTTCCTGAGGGGAAGGTAGGATTGGTGTTCCACCATGGAAGCGGTAAGCACTTCGGCGGGAAGGGAAAGAAACTTCTCCGGGAATTTGCCCCTCATTATGCAGGGATGCTCTGTGCTCCAGGCGGCTTTATTTGTGATTTTTCCTATTTCTATGATGGCTTCATTTTCAAGGAGGTTTTTCTCTATCCCTTCATGAATTACCTTTTCTCTTTCCCCCGGGTCACATATTACAAAATGGTTTTTCAGGATATTTAGGTAATCTGCGCGGTTAGCGCTTTTGATTGCGATTTTTACCGGCGAGAGGATAAAATGGCCGTGAGAGAATCTATCTGCCTCTATTCCCTGCAGGGAGAACGGGAGAGCCTCCTCTCCCCAGAGACAGAGCAGCCAGCGTATGGGACGGAGAAAGGGGATAGTTCTTTCCCCCCAGAACATGCTCTGGGGCAGCTTGAGAGAGAGAATTATGCGGGGGATTTCTTCTTTTAAAATATCTTTTACCAATCTCCCCTCTTCTCTTACCAGCACTCCCACGTATTCTCCCCGGCGGTTTTTTATTTTGCGCAGTTCTTTTAAAGGTACACCGAATTTCTTTGCAAACCCCATGGCCGGGGGAAGCGGCTTGCCCTCTGAGGTAAAAGACTTTTCCCAGGGAGGCCCCAGCTTCTCTTCTTCCCGGGAGGGGGTGTATTCATCCACGCCTTCTATCAGTATGGTCAGCCTTCTGTTGCTGCCCAGAACGAATTTCTCCTGGAAATTGACTCCCAGGCCTTTTAAAAGGCTTTCTATGGCACCTGCAAGGTTGTTAATCAGGGGGAGGGAGAAGGCAGCGGGAAGTGGCTCCACGCCTATCTCCAGAAGCAGGTTTTTCATCCTAAAACTCCTCTAAGCAGGATAAATGGGGACATTGTTTGCATTTTAATTCTCCTAAGCCATCGGGAGAGCAGTATCTAACATTTTACCAGAAAAGCGCAGAAAGTATTTAGGTTTTTTCCCTTTTATCCCTGCCGATAAGCTCTTCCACGGCTTTGCACACTTTCTCTACCTTTATCTCCTTTAGACAGGCATTGTCTTTCTTTCCGCATTTCCTTTTCCAGCAGGGAGCACAGGGCGGGGCATTAAAAATAATTTTATTGTTTTTTCCATAGGGTCCATTCCTCTGGGGGTCTGTAGGGCCGTAGATTCCTACTACGGGCACCTGCAGGGCAGCAGCCAGGTGCAGGGGGCCCGTATCCCCTCCCACGATAACGTCTGCTCTTTTGAAGAAGGAGACCATGCCGGGGATATCCAGGCAGGGGAGAAGGTTAGCTTTATGGGAGGAGGTCACCCTGATTCTGTCTGCCAGTTCCCATTCCTCCTTTCCCCAGAAAACAAATACGTCAAACCCCTTTCGGGCAAGAGAAACAATAAGCTTGCTGTATTTTGCCTGTGGCCACCTTTTATTTGCCCATCCTCCGCCCGGGATTATAATTACTTTTTTACGGGAGGAA
This sequence comes from bacterium, assembly GCA_027021085.1. GTDB lineage: Bacteria > CAIJMQ01 > CAIJMQ01 > JAADFP01 > JAADFP01 > JAADFP01. The sequence continues at coordinate 562 of JALUVB010000096.1, read as the reverse complement.
GAGAAGTAATCTTCTGCTTTTCTCTCCCATTTTTCTTCCCGGGGCAGGGGAAATTCAACTATTCTCTCTGCCCCCAGAGATTCTGCCCAATCCAGGTACTGGTCTACTATATGGGAAGAGGAAGGCAAGAAACTTTCCGTATAGAAAACCCCTACCTTTTCCTTGCTGTTTGCCATTCCCCAGCGGTGGGGTATTCTAACCAGGAAGGGTAAGAGGGCAGAGCGCAGCAATCCCTGTAAGTCGAAAGCAGCATCAAAGGCAAGGGCCTTCAATTTGCTTAATGCTTCCCATGCATTTCTCTTTTCCCAGGAGATGATTCCCTGCAGGTGAGGATTGTCCCGGAGAAGCGGGGACAGGGAAGATTTAACCAGCCAGTAAAACCGGAGAGAGGGAAAGCTTTTTTTCAGGGAGGAGAGAAAGGGCAGGGAATGTATGACATCGCCCAGGGAGGAGGTGCGTATAATCAGGACCTTTTTCAGATATAAAGAATCAAGTCTCACTTTTTTAATTTTTCCAGTAAACGGGAAGAAGAATGATTTTTAGGGTCTCCCACTATACGAAT
>JALUVB010000095.1 GCA_027021085.1 bacterium | reverse complement strand
CTGCGCTTCCTGTAGCCTTCTCTTCTGCTGGAGCAGGATTTCCAGGACAGTACCGGGGATATTTTCGGTGTTTTTATAAATACTGGTAATTCTTTCTATCTTTGATAAATTTTGGGGTACACGCAGGCTGAACTGTTCTGTGTATTCATTCTCCGTGTACTCCTGGGAGAGAACTGTCCGGAATAAATTCTTCAAATCTTCATACAGGGGTAAAAACCCGATAGGAGTTTTTACTGCTCCTATATCCCTATATGTCCTTAATTCCATCCACTTCAGCCAAACTCTTTTAGCCTGTTTATCAGTTAGAAATTCCCCGTTGGCACCTTTGAGAAAGTAATTTACTCCGAAGATTGTTGGCTGTGAGCTGAGCGAATCGCCGAATTCCAGGTAGTTGGAGAGATACTTGCCCAGGGGAACCGAGAGGAAATCAAGAATAGCCATAATGTTGAATTTCCTTACTCCTTCCTCCCCCAAAGTAGCAGCAGTAGTCTCTGATTCCAGGGAGGCTCCTATGGTGACAATTCCGTGTTTCCAGTCAAAACTTTCAAAAACAGGCGGCCAGGTGTCGGAATCTCTTCCTCCGTAGATTATGCCGTTTACTTTTACACCCTGCGGTTCTTCCAGGGCAGGGTCACAGTTCTTGAGGGAACTAAGCCTTATAGTATAGCGGGCATTGGGATGAGAAGGAGGGATCTCCTTTCCCTCCGCATCTTTTTTGCCCTTATACCAGTGCCCCGAGAAATTCATTCCTTCAGAGGGCATCTCTCTTCCGTCTCCCTGCCAGTAAGGTATGCCGTCCTTTACCAGTATATTGGAGAATATTACTTCGCCGGGAGTGGTTAGCGCTTCCCATATCAGGGGATCGTCTTTTGCGTTAACGTCTTTAATGATACCGAATATTCCTCTCTCCACGTTTACCGCAAAAATGCTTCCTTCCCTTTTCCTCAGGTAAGCAAGGTCATCCCCAACAATATTTTCTCCTTTTACCATGCAGGTGGAGGTTTTTCCGCACATGCTGGGAAATGCCCCTAAGAAGTAGGATTTTCTCTGATTAGGCCCATTTACCCCCATGACGAACATATGCTCCGCCAACCATTTTTCTTTGAGAGCTTTTCTGATTGCCAGCCGGAGAGCAAGCTTTTTGAATCCTACTGTATTTCCTGCATACTGAGTGTTTACACTGTAAACAGTATTTTCCTGGAAATCCACGTATATCCTTCTTTTGTCCACGTTTTTACTTGTCCTGCTCTCTTCCTCTACTTCTCCCGCAGAGTGGACGTATTGGAAAAACTCTATATCCTCTCCCTTCTTTTCAAAGACACTGAAGGCAGGCCGGTAAAGAATATCTTCAGAATGGGCTACGTAGGCAGAATCCGTTAGTTGCATTGCATATATGGAAAACTCGGAGTTTACCGGTCCCAGGCATAAAAACAGAACGAACATCTCCCTGCCTTTCATTATGTCTTTCAAAAGAAGATGTATTTCTTCCAACCCTTCGTTTCTTTCTATCGAATTAAGACGTGGACCGAGAGTCATATCAGGAGTAACCAGAAACTTGGTGTTTTTCTTGTCTCTTGCCTGGTCATAATACCCGTCAAAATGGGCCGTATGTCCCTGCACTTTGAGTTTATGTTCTTCTTTTAACTCAATAGCTTTGCTTCTTATGTATTCGGTATCTTCTGCGGAATCTGTTCTTACAAATACCGAGGCAGGGTTACATAACGCGGTATATTTAGCTACAAACTCGAGTATGTCTTTGTTTCCCAGAGAACTCAATCGCTCAAAATGGCCGGGCTTTAACCTTTCCTTAAGGATTTCTACTTCTCTCATACACTTACCTTCCTTTCTGTTTTTATTTTAACTGAGGCCTCTATTATACCAATATATGGGTATAAATCAAAATAAATTGTTCAATGCAGCCTTTCTACCGGGAATAATTAGTCAGGGCTGGTGACTTTGAAAGTAGTGAGTAGCACATTTTAGACCTTAGACCATAGACTTTAGACTGTAGACTGGGAAAATAGTGAACAGTAAGCAGTGAACAGTGAATTTTTTCCCTGGTATCCTGGTTTCTCGGTAAAGGGGATAGATTTTGCAGGAATAACAAACAACCAGCCCTACCTGTCATGCCTGCGAAAGCAGGCATCCACGCAAGACTTTAGACTATAGACTTGAGACTTTAGATGAGGAGAGAGGATACAGAACACAGGCGGGGGAACAGGTGCCCCGACATGCGTCGGGACAGGGAACTGGTAACTGGAAACTCATAACTCACAACTCTTGGACTTTAGACTGTAGACTGGGAAGAGAAACAGACAAGATAATAGTAAGCAGTGAACAGTGAATGGTGAGAAAGTAGCGGGTAGCGAGTAGTTAGTAGTGAGTAGTGAAGGGGACAGGAAAGACTATAGACCATAGACTTTAGACTGTAGACTGGGAAGAGAAAGAACAAGACAATAGTAAGCAGTGAACGGTGAATGGTGAGAAAGTAGTGGGTAGTGAGTAGATAGTAGCGGGGGAAATGGATACCTGCTTGCGCAGGAATGACGGAGCCGGATAAACGCAGGGTGAAACCACAATACAAAACATCCTCCTCACCTATCATGCCTGCAAAAGCAGGCATCCAGGAGAAGACAGTAAAGAGTGAGTTGTCCTGACCTGCCCGTTCTCCCCCGATAAAATCGGGGGAGGGACAGTTAACTTTAAAAGTTGCACATGGTGTTAATGTCTATAGTCTAAGGTCTACGGTCTCCATGTTATACTTCCTGTTTAACTACCTTGAGGAACCTGGCATTGATGGCTACAACCACTGTACTTAAGGCCATCAATGCTGCTCCCATGGCAGGGGTAAGGAGTATGCCTGCTTTATAGAGTACACCTGCCGCCAGAGGAATGGCAAAGGCGTTATAGCCTGTTGCCCAGGCAAGGTTTTGTATCATCTTTTTATATGTAGCCCGTGCAAGCCCTATAATGGCTACGGCATCCAGGGGATTGCTTCTTACCAGGATAATATCTGCACTTTCCACTGCCACATCGGTGCCTGCTCCGATAGCAATACCTACATCTGCCTGGACAAGGGCAGGAGCATCGTTTACCCCATCACCCGTCATGGCTACGGTCAAGCCTCTTGCTTGTACCTCTTTTACCTTTTCTGATTTTTCCTGCGGCAAAACCTCCGCAAAATACTCATCAAGGCCTATTTCATCCGATACCCACTTGGCCACCTGCTTATTGTCTCCGGTAAGCATCATGCACTGGATGCCCATTTTTTTAAGTAATGAAATTGCCTTCTTGGATTCTGGCCTTATAATATCTGCCAGGGCAATGGCGCCTTTCAATTTACCGTCTATTATGACAAATACTATGGTCTTGCCCTGGGAAGCAATTTTTTCGATGCGTTCTTCGGTAAGTGAAATTTTCTTTTCTTTCAGGTATCCCGGGCTTACCACTTTCACCTCTTTCCCGTTTACTTCTCCTTCTGCTCCCTTGCCCGGAATGGCTTTGAATTCTTTAACCGGGAAGGTTTCCTGGGAGGAGGAAACAATTCCTTTGGCAATGGGGTGCTCGGAATGGGCTTCTACTGATGCAGCATATTTTAAAAGGTCTTTTTCACCTATATCGTCTGAAAAAATGATGGTGTCAGTGACACCGAATTTACCCTCGGTTAAAGTTCCCGTCTTATCAAAAATTATTGCCTGGATATTTCTTGCCTTTTCAAAGGCTATACGGTTTCTGATGAGCAGGCCGTTTCTGGCGGAAAGGGCTGTGGAAACAGCCACTACCAGGGGCACGGCGAGTCCAAGGGCATGGGGACAGGTAATAACCATTACGGTTACTGTTCTCTCCAGGGCAAAGGCGAGATCTTTGCTCATCACAGCCAACCAGACAAAAAGTGTTACAACCCCTCCTACCAGGGCTATGACAGTAAGCCAGAAGGCAGCCCGGTTTGCTAAGTCCTGGGTTCTTGATTTGCTTTCCTGGGCTTCTTTGACCAGTTTTATTACCTGTGAGATAAAAGAATCTTCCCCTGTTTTCTTAACCTCCATGGTAATCGAACCTTCCCCGTTAACGGCTCCTCCGGTAACCTGGTCACCTTTCTTCTTGGGTACCGGGTTAGATTCACCGGTGAGCATGGCTTCATTAACAGAGGTCTCTCCTTCTACTACTATCCCGTCAGCAGGGATTTTCTCCCCGGGTTTTACCAGAACCTTGTCTCCCACGGTTAGTTCATTTAAGGGTACATCTTGTACACTTCCATCAGGCATAAGTTTGTGGGCATCTGAAGGCATAAGCTTTGCCAATGCTTCCAGGGCCTTTGAGGCTCCCATAATTGATTTCATCTCTATCCAGTGCCCCAAAAGCATGATGTCCACCAGAGTTGCCAGCTCCCAGAAAAATATGGAACCCTTCAGCCCAAATACCACTGCACTGCTGTATACATAGGCAGTGGTGATGGCTACTGCGATAAGGGTCATCATGCCTATTTTTTTTGTTTTTATTTCTACAAAAATACCCTTAAGGAACGGATAGCCTCCATAGAAGAAAACCAGGGAGGAAAGCAGGAACAAGAGGTATAAGTCACCCGTAAACTTGAGGGTTTCCCTTATTCCCAGTAATCCCTGAATCATGGGAGAGAGAAGGAGAATGGGTATGGTGATAGCCAGGCATATCCAGAACCGTTTCCTGTAGTCTGCTACCATGTGAGCATGGTGGTCTCCGTGGGCCATGTGAACTCCATTGGGCATAGTGTGATGTTCCATCCCTTTCTCGTGTTTCATCTCTTTCCCATGTTCCATCCCCTCATGCATCTGGTGTCCTGCGTGCATGTCCATATCGTGCTCCATCTCGGGCATTTTTTCACCCGTATGGTGGTCATGTTCCTTCATAAATCACCCCTCCTTTTATAAGGTTTAACCACATTCCACACATAAAAGATTCGTTAATTTTTCTGCTACCTGGTCAGGAAAATTCTCCGGGGAAATGTTTTTCAGGTCTTCTTTCCCGGTTACCCCGGTAAGGACTAAAATAGTCTTAACTCCTGCTTTTTTCCCCAGTAAAATATCTGTCTCAATTCTGTCTCCTATAACTGTTACATCTTCCTTGCTCACGTTTCTTTCCTTCATAATAAGTTCCAGGCCCAGAGGATTTGGTTTGCCTACTACCTCTGCCTCTTTCCCTGTGCATTCCTCTATTGCCTTTAATATTGCCCCCGAACCAGGCAGCAGTCCATTTTCAGTGGGAAGTGTTGCATCCCGGTTAGTACCTATGAATTTGGCACCGGAAAGAATGGCTTTTTGTGCCAGAAAAAGTTTCCGGTAATTAAACCGTCTATCCAGCCCTGCTGCCACTGCATCCACTGAGGAACTTTGTGTAGTAACCATAAAGCCTTTTTTTCGCAAAGAGAAATGCAGCCCTTCTTCCCCGATAGTGAGCACCCTGCGAATCCGGGGGAATTCGCTAAGGTAGCCTGCAAGAAGCCCGGCTGAAGTATAGATGTCTTTCTCCTGGGCGGGAATATCCATTCTCCAGAGCTTTTCTCGATAGTATGTGCGGGTATAGGCAGAATTGTTGGTTAAAAAGACTACCTCGTCACCTCTTTCCCTGACTCTTGAGATGAAGATAGAGACACCCACTATAGGTGCATTTCCCTTGTATACTACTCCGTCCAGATCCAGGACCCATAACTTCACTTTCTACCTGCCTTTACGTACTGGATTCTTAATGGAGTGCTATTCATTCTCTCTTACTTTTCAAATTTGCTGTAAAAATCTTATATCGTTCTCATAAAGTAGCCGGATATCATTTATGCCGAATTTCAACATAGTAATTCTTTCTACTCCCATACCGAAAGCAAAGCCAGTGTACTTTTCAGTATCGTAGTGGACAGCTTTTAGCACGTTGGGATGCACCATCCCTGCCCCTAATATTTCCAGCCATCCCGTATAGGAACAGGTTCTGCATCCTTTCCCGGCGCATATTATGCAGGAGATGGAAGCTTCCGCACTGGGTTCGGTGAAGGGAAAGTAGGAGGGAGTAAAGCGCATTTTTACTGCTTTTCCAAAGAAAGCATGCACAAATTCACCCAATACTCCCTTTAAATCGGTGAAACGTATGTTTTTATCCACTGCCAGTCCTTCAATCTGGTGAAACATGGGGAGGTGCGTGGCATCGGGAGTATCTCTTCTGAAGCATCTTCCGGGCGAAATCATGCGTATGGGAGGGGGATATTTCTCCATTACCCTGATTTGTACCGGCGAGGTCTGAGTGCGGAGAAGATATTCACCTTCCAGGTGGAAAGAATCCTGGACATCTCTGGCTGGGTGGTCAGGGGGAAAATTAAGGGCCTGGAAATTGTAGTGGTCTGTTTCAATCTCCGGCCCGGTAAAAACCTGGAATCCCAGGTGTTGAAAAATGTCCAGTATCTCCTTTGTAACCCGGGTGAGAGGATGAAGTTTTCCTTTGTATATGGGAAAAGCGGGGAGAGTATAGTCGAATGATTTCTCCTTTTTGCTTTTAAGCTCTTCCTGTTTTTGGGAGAGAAGAGAAGTTATAAATGCCTTGAATTGATTAGCCTGTTTTCCCACCTCTGGTTTTAACTCGAGTGGTAGGTCTTTTATACCCTTCAGTAGCGAGGTGAGAACGCCCTTTCTTCCTAAAATTTCTATTTTCAGAGACTCTAACTCTTCCTGGGTTTCTACTTTTTCTAAAAGCGCCAGGTATTTTTCTTTAAGTTGTGAAAGTTTCTCCCACATTTTAGTTAACCTTGCTCTGGATTAAGTGGGAAAATGGATGTGCAGGGGAAAACACAGAGGCGGTTGGACCTCTGAAGGACTTCAGCATGCATGGGGCAAGGCTCAGGGTTAAACTTGACATCATCTATTTTCCCTTACTGCCATCTTTTTGTTACGCGCTGCCCGCACTGTCTTGCGCACGTTTATTATTGCCTAATTGCTTGCTTCTTTTTTTACTGTTTCCACTAAATTCCTGAAATCTACTGGATAGTTGACTGCCATGTCGGCAAGCACCTTTCTGTCCAGTTTTATATTATGCTTTTTCAAACCATTGATAAATTGAGAGTAGGTGAGATCATAAGCCCTTGCTGCGGCATTTATTCTCTCTATCCATAGTTTGCGAAATTCCCTCTTTCTTACCTTCCTGTCGCGATAGGCATAAGCAAGAGCTCGCATTACTGTTTCTTTAGCAGTGCGATGCAGTTTCCTCCCGCCCCAGAACCCCTTGGTCAGCTTTCTTAGCTTTCTTCGCTTTTTACTCTTAATTAAACCTCTTTTGACTCGCATGTTTCCTCCTTATCCAATTCTCAGTATTTTTTTCACTCGAGAGGCATTATCTGAGGTTAATGGAGTGGACATTTTCAACCTTCTCTTCTGCGTGCTGGTTTTCTTCCGCAATAGATGGCTATGAGCTGCTTTCCTTCGCATTATCTTTCCGCTACCACTTACCCAGAATCTCTTTGCAGCCGATTTTTTAACTTTAAGATTGCCCATTTTTAACTCCTTCCCTTGGGAGAAAGCACCATCATTAGTATTCTCCCCATTAATGTAGGAGACTTGGTTGTCTCTGCTTCTTTTTCTACTTCCACCCTGATTTTCTCCAGAAGCTTTCTTCCTCTATCCAAATGCACCATTTCTCTTCCCCGAAAGAAAAGAATAACTCGTACTTTGTGCCCTTCCTGCAGGAAATCCTTTATGTACTGCACTTTTCTATCCAGGTCGTGTTCATCTATGGAAGGACGGAATTTAACTTCTTTTACCTCCTGGGATTTCTGTTTTTTCTTTGCATCTTTCTCTCTTTTCTTCTGCTCGTATTTAAATTTCCCGTAATCCATTATGCGGCAAACAGGCGGGTATGTCTGTGAGGCGACTTCCACCAGGTCTAACCCTAAGTCGCTTGCCAGCCTCAAAGCCTGGTCCCTGCCCATTATCCCTATTTGTCTCCCCTGCGGATCTACCACTCTAACCTCACGCACTCTTATGCGCTCGTTAACTCTATATTGCTGGGTATGGAAACGGGGATTTCTACTCACTACTTCCTGAGATTTAGCGCTTCTATTAATTTAGAATATCTGGAGGCGTCTTTCCTTTTCAGATAATCAAGGAGGGAACGTCTTTCTCCCACCAGTTTGAGGAGACCGCGGCGGGAAGAGCGATCTTTTTTAAACTTTTTTAAGTGTTCTGAGAGATTGTTAATCCTCTGCGTGAGGAGAGCTATTTGAACCTCAGGAGAACCCGTGTCTTTCTCATGCAACTTGAAATTGTCTACCAGCTCTTTTTTCTTTTCCTTTGTTAAGGGCATTCTTCTCTCTCCTTCCTAAAAAATATCCGCAAATAGGCGACGGGGCGGCAAAGTTACTACCCTGCTTTCTGCCTCGCCACTTACCATCTTTCTTTTTATCACTTTACTTGGTTTTTTATCTAAATCAGCCATTTAAGCTACTACAGAACAGAGTATACCATAAATTTAAAATAAATTCTCTAATTTTTGTAATTTTTCCGTTGCTTTTGCATCCAGGATAAGAGAACGTCCCATAACTATGTAGTCAGCACCCTGAGAGAAGGCTTCCTGAGGTGTAGATACGCGCTTCTGGTCATCCAAAGGGGAAGTGCTCCAGCGAATTCCCGGTGTGATGACCAGGAAATTTCCCCCCGTTGCCTGTTTTATCATTTGAACTTCTCTTCCTCCCGCAATCACCCCATCAATGCCGGATTCTCTGGCAATCCCGGAAAGGCGTAATATCAGCTCTTTTTCCCCGTATTTCCATCCGAGCCCCTGCAAATCTTCCTGAGAGAGACTGGTAAGCACTGTTACTCCCAGAAGTTTCATTCTTCCCTTTTCCTTTACTGCCTCACGCAGTGCGGTCTTTCCTGCGGAAATATGCAGGGTGAAGAAATCTATCCCCTTTTCTGCTGCAATTTTAACTCCTTCTTTTACTACGTTGGGTATATCGTGAATTTTCAGGTCCAGAAATACCCTCTTCCCTTGCTTTTTTAGCTTGTCAATAATTTTCCAGCCAGAGCGATAGAAGAGAAAAGGGCCTACTTTGTAGATGTTAATGGAACCGGAAAATCGTTCAATTATTTTTTCGGCTTCGCCCAAATTTTTCACATCCAGGGCCAGTATTATCTTATTCTTCATAAATTTTTAATTGGTCCTCTATTCTGTTGAGAAGGTTTTGGGGATCGAATGGTTTGCTGATAAAGTCGTCCGCACCTATCCTGATGGTCCAGTAATCATCGGTTTTTCCGCTGCTGCGGCTTACCCCGGTGATAACAATCACAGGTATACTTTTCAAAGAAGGTGTACTTTTCAGCTTTTTTACCAGGGTTAAACCATCCATGCCGGGCATCTTAATATCCAGGATAGCCAGGTCAACCGGCCTGGAGGAGAGTATTTGCCAGGCTTTTTCCCCGTTTTTAACTGCGTAGATGTGGTAACCTCTGCTTTTAAGAAGCAGGATTATGACTTTCAAAAGCTCAGTATCATCTTCTGCCACTAAAATTCGTTTTCCTTTCATTTCTTTGCAAACAGGGGAGGGGAGAGAGTAATCTTCTTCCCGGGAGGAAGTTTATTCCATTCCCCGGCCTCCTGCCAGTTTAGTTGTTTTTTAACCCCCAGGTCTTCCAGCACGCGTGCGCAGGAGAAGGGGATAAATGGAAAGAGAAGAAGGGCAATTTTTCTGATTAACTCAAGAGCGGTATAAATTACGGTAGAAAGCCTTTCTTTATCATTAGTTTTGTGCAGGTTCCAGGGGGATGATTCTTCTATGTATTGATTGGCTCGTTTAATCAATTTCCATGTCTCCTGCAATGCTAAGGAAAAGTGAAATTCTTCCATGTAGGAACTAGCATTTCTCCATATTTCTTTTGAAAAACTTGTTAATTCCTGTTCCAGGGGAGAAAGTTTAGAAGGGGAGGGAATGGTGGAAGCGAAATACTTGTCGGTCATTACTTCTATCCGGCGTACGAAGTTGCCCCAGTCGTTTGCCAATTCCTGGTTATACCTTTCCTTGAGGCCTTCCAGGGAGAAATCCCCGTCTTGCCCGAAGGGTATTTCCCTGAACAGATAAAAGCGCAGAGCATCAGCAGGGTATTCTTTCAGCAATTCTTCCGGTTGAAGTATATTTCCGCGCGTGGAGGAAATTTTCTCACCTTTCAAGTTTATAAATCCGTGCGAAAAAATTCTCCTGGGCAGAGGAAGCTGCAAGGTTTTGAGCAGGGCGGGCCAGATAATACAGTGGAACCTTATAATATCTTTTCCTATTACGTGGAAATCGGCAGGCCAGAAATCAGGAAAATTATCTCCTAACCCTGAGATATAGTTAATGAGAGCATCTACCCATACGTAAACTATTTCTTCTTTTGTACCCGGGAAGGGAATTCCCCAGCCTTTTCCCCTGCGGGAAATACTTATATCCTGAAGTCCGCTGTTAAGTATGCCCAGGACTTCATTTCTCCTTTCCTCAGGCTGAATAAATTCCGGGTGGTCTTTTATGTGGCTTTTTAAGAAATCTTCGAAGCGGGAGAGCGCAAAAAAGTAGTTTTCTTCTTCTACCCATTCTGGCTCTCTGCCATGTATAGGACACAGTCCGTCTTTTAGCTCTTTTTCCCTGTAAAAACCTTCGCAGGAGATGCAGTACCAGCCGGAATATTTACCCCTGTAAACAAAATCTGTCTGCAGGAGTTTATCCATTAACTGGTATACCACTTTTTTATGTTTTTCTGAACTGGTGCGAATGAACCTGTCGTAATCTATTCCCAGCAACTGCCAGATTCTTTTATATCTCTCTACCATTTTGTCGCAGTACTCGTGTGGAGTAAGGCCTGCCTCCTGGGCTTTTTTATACACGTTAAACGAGTGTTCATCAGAGCCAGTAAGAAAGAACACCTCTTTCCCTTGCATTTTCTGGAACCTTGCCATTATGTCTGCCCCTATCACCTCGTAGGCAAACCCGATATGGGGAGGGGAATTGATATAAGCGATAGCCGTGGTTATGTAGAATCTTTTTTCCATGTTCTATGCTCCGGTTTTACTAAAAAACTCCTAACTTCTTCTCTTCCGCGGGCTTCCAGCCCGTGGCTGCCATAACGTGCAATTAAAAAACCATTTTACTGCTTATTTCTCATAGGTTACAATGATAAAAAGTTCTTCTGTTGATTCTATTCCCATTCCCTCTGCTTTCTTGCTTCCGTAGGTGGTGGAAAGCTGTATGATTTTAATGTTTTCTGTCTCTATCCAGTTATTTATCTTGTCTTCCAGGAACTTTAGTCCCTCGTTGGTGGCCGCTCCCATAAAAACCTTTACCTTATTCATTCTTCACCTCCTTTTGTCCCACAGGGTGGGCTGTTCCTCCATCTCTATCCCTATATATTCAAAGGCTTTTGAGGTGGCAACTCTGCCTCGAGATGTTCTCTTTATATACCCCTGTTGTACCAGGTAGGGCTCGTAGACCTCTTCTATGGTGTCCTCTTCTTCACCGATTGCCACTGCCAGTGTCTTCAAGCCTACAGGGCCTCCCCCGAATTCTTTAACCAACAGGCCCAGTATCATCTTGTCCAGTTCATCCAGCCCATGTTCGTCCACTCCCAGAAGGTCCAGTGCGTCTCTGGCTACTTTCCCGGTTATCCTGCCTTCTGCTCGTACCTGTGCAAAGTCTCTTACTCTTTTGAGAAGCCTGTTCCCCACCCGGGGGGTGCCACGGGACCGTTTAGCAATTTCTTTTGCCCCTTCTTTCTCAATGGGAATATCTAAGAGTGATGCTGAGCGTATGATTATGGATTCCATTTCTTTAATGGAATAATAATTTATCCGGAAGTTTATCCCAAAGCGTGCTCTCAGGGGAGAAGTTAAAAGACCAATACGCGTGGAAGCGCCTATCAAAGTGTAAGAGGGCAAGGAAACTTTAAGCGACTTGGCCGAAGGCCCTTTTCCCAAAAGAATATCTAACTGGA
>JALUVB010000094.1 GCA_027021085.1 bacterium | reverse complement strand
GTAACTCCTATCTCCTGCCCATAGGGTATGGAAGCTATGCTTACTTTCGACCATTTGGAGTAGGGCCTTAAAATGCCTTTTTCTTCCCCCGGGAGGTCAATACCGGTCTTCTCTCCGAACCCGAATTTCCTTATATACGTGTAAAGTTTCTTCTCTCCCAGTTTCATAGCTATCTTGGTTATCCCGATATTAGAAGAATGCCATAATATCGCACGTACGCTTAGCCAGCCATAGGGTTCGTGGTCATGGATTGTGCGATTGTAAAGGGTAAATCTTCCGTTTTCACAGAAAAATTCTTTTTCCGGAGATGTTACTCCTTCTTCCAGGGCAGAAGCCATGGTGATTACCTTAAAGGTAGACCCGGGTTCGTACACCATGCTTATGGCTCTATTTTTATAATTGGAGGGGGAAGACTCCCAGAAGCGGTTGGGGTCAAAGGAGGGATAGGAGGCCATAGCCAGTATTTCTCCGTTCTGTGGGTTCAGGAGAATGCCGACACTTGCCCTGGCTCCTGTCTGCCGATGTATTTTGCCCAATTCTTCTTCCAGTATATACTGGAGTTTTTCATCCAGGGTAAGTTTTATGCGATAGCCTTCCTGTGGACGAAGCAGTGTCTTGCGCGAAGAAGGAAGTATTCTTCTCCTGCCGTCTTTTTCTGCCTGGATGATTCCTTTTTCTCCCTTGAGATACCTGTCATAAAAGAGTTCCACTCCGGAGAGGCCTTTCCTCTCTTTCCCGACAAACCCTAAAACGGGAGCAGCTAAAGGCCCCGAGGGATAAAACCTCCTGAACGATTCCTTCCATTCAATTCCTTTCAGCCTGTACTTTCTTAGTTCCTGTACTAACTCCGGGTCCACACCTTTTCTCAGGTAAACAAACCTACCCAGAGTCAGCTTTTTGCTTAGAGTATCTTCTGGATATCCCAACAAACTTGCAATCTTTGCCAGTTTTTCACTCTGCGGCAGGGAGGATATTGGCCGGTAGAAAACAGAGTAGCTTATTCTGTCCATAGCGAGAGGGATGCCGTTTCTGTCTACAATTTCTCCCCTCTGGGGGGTAATGGTAATAGAAGTATCCTGCAACTTGCGCGCTTTCTGGTAAAAGAAATCTTTCTGTAAAATCTGCACCTGGAAAAGTCTCAGAATAAGAAGCAGGTAAAGAAAAGGCAGAAAGACAACTAACCAGAAAAATCTTCCCCTGTAAGATATCATTTCAGCTCCCTGATGTCAGAGATTTCCATTTCGACCATTCCTATTTCCCGGCCTCTTTCTCCCAGGTATCTGGGAGAATGTAGATAGAAAACTATTTTTTCTAATCTTTCCTTCTCTCTTTTTAGCTTTTTGTTTTTTCCTATTTCCTGGTTTAGAGAGTAGTCCAATAACGTGGCAAGGTTTTTCAGATGTATATAGAAAAATCCGATAACAAGTAGAATCCCGGAAAGCAGGGCTACTTTTAATCCCTGGGAGAATTTTTCTTTCCTGGACTTAATATACTTTTTCTTAACTTTCATATTTTTCCCCCGGCTCGTAATTTTGCACTGCGGGAACGCGGATTCGTGGCAATTTCTTCCTTAGCAGGGCGAATCGGCTTTGGGGTATGAATTGTCCATATCCCCTGGCTTTTCAGGTTACGGAATGTCTTCTTGACAATCCTGTCTTCCAGGGAGTGATAAGCTATTATTACTGCTCTTCCTCCCGGGTTGAGCAGCTCCGGTATTTCTGTAAGAATTTTGCTTAGATGGTCAAGCTCTCTGTTTACGGCAATTCTCAAAGCCTGGAACACGAGGGTGGCGGGGTGTATTTTACTGCTTCTCTTAATGGTTCTCTCTATAATCTCCCTGAGCTGTTGTGTGGTGGAGATTTTATCCTTTTTTCTTGCTTCTACAATTGCACGGGCTATCCTGCGTGCTTTCTTTTCTTCTCCAAAGGTATAAAACAAATCCTCCAGCTCTCCGGCAGAAAAAGTGTTTACAATGTCATAGGCTGTCAGGCTTTCTTTCCGGTCGTATCTCATGTCCAGAAATTCATCTTTTTGAAAAGAAAATCCTTTTCCCGATTCTTCAATATGAAAGGTGGAGAACCCCAGGTCCAGGAGAACTCCGGCAACTTTTTTAATCCCCTCTTTATAGAGAATATTTCTAAGTTCAGAGAAGTTTCCCCACCTCAAGGTTACCCTCCTGTAGCGAGCCAGATTTTTACAGGCTCGCCTTAGTATCTCGTTGTCCCGGTCTATCCCTATGACCCTTACCCGGGGAAAACTCTTTAAGAGGTATAAAGTATGTCCTCCTTCGCCCACAGTCGCATCCACATAGATACCCTCCTTCTCCCAGACTAAATACTGGGCGACTTCTTGCGCCATGACCGGGACATGAGTCATATCTCATACTCTTTAAGATTAGCTGCTATATCCTCAATGGAAGTATCGGTTTTATGGAAATATTTTTCCCACTTATCCTTACTCCAGATTTCAATCCTGTCTCCCACCCCGATAATTACAATTTCCCGGGTGATACCGGCATACTCTTTCAGATATTGGGGTAGAGGAATTCTTCCCTGTGCATCCATCTCACATTCGTATGCGCCGGAAAAAAGATGACGGGTGAATTGTCTTGCTTCCGGGAGCGTAAGGGGAAGGCGGGAAACTTTCTGTGACAGTGTTTCCCACTCATTTA
>JALUVB010000093.1 GCA_027021085.1 bacterium | reverse complement strand
AGAATTACTTTTATCGGGGCAGGAAGCCTGGTGTTTACCCGTAATTTGGTAAGGGATATTTTGACCTTCCCTCTTCTGAGAGATGCAACACTTGTGTTAATGGATATAGATAAAGAGCGGCTTGAGTTTGCCCGGAAAGCCGTGCAGGCCATTATTGACAAGGGTAATTATCCTGCGAGGGTGGAAGTTACTTTGAATAGAAGAGAGGCGCTTAAAGGCGCGGATGTGGTTCTGTGCACTATACTGGCGGGGGGCGTTCATATCTGGAGGCATGACATTGAGATTCCCGAAAAGTACGGGGTGGATATCAATGTGGGTGATACTCGCGGGCCCGCAGGTATATTCAGGGCTCTGCGCACCATACCGGTGATGTTGAGTATCTGCCGTGACATGGAACGTTACTGCCCTGATGCATTTTTGCTTAATTATACCAATCCCATGGCTATGTTATGCCGGGCGATGCAGAGAGAGACACATATTCGGGTTACGGGATTGTGCCATAGTGTTCAGGGTACGGCCGAAATGTTAGCCAGGTGGATTGATACTCCCATGGAGCAGATTACTTATTTGTGTGCCGGGATTAATCATCAAGCCTGGTATATTGAGTATAAAAAGAATGGCCAGGATGCCTATCCTCTCATTCGCCAGGCACTCAAGAGAGAGGAAATTTACCGGGAAGAAATCGTGCGCAACGAGATGTTTCTTCATCTGGGATATTATGTTACCGAGTCCAGCGGGCATAACTCGGAGTACAACTGGTGGTTTCGCAAGCGTACCGACCTTATTGAGAAATACTGCCTGCATGGGACAGGCTGGAATCCGGGAGAACACGCTTATATTTTGAAAGAGTATTTGAAAGCGGAAAAGACCTGGAAGCAGGAAGTAGAGAAATGGTTCAAGGAAGGTGCCCCCATTTCTTTGGAAAGGGGGCATGAATATGCAGCATATATTATTAATGCGTTGCAGGGCGGGGAGGCGTTTGAATTTAACGGCAATGTGCCTAATACAGGTATTATCAGCAATCTTCCGGATGGTGTATGCGTGGAGGTTCCTGTGTTAGCTAACCGCCGGGGATTTAATCCTATCCATGTGGGTGCTCTTCCTCCTCAGTGTGCTGCTCTCAACAACATAAATATTTCCGTGGAAGAAATGGCGGTTGAAGCAGCTCTTACGGGGGACCCCACATTGGTATTCCACGCTGTTGCCTGTGACCCCTTGACGGCTGCTGTGCTCTCTCTGGCCGAGATAAAAAAGATGGTCAGAGAGATGCTGCAAAAGAACCGGGACTACCTGCCGCAGTTCAGTAATATCAGCATATAAAGCGATGTGCGAGTTTTTTAAGTCTACTGCCCCGACTCCCGATATAAAGCGGAGTTGGCAGGCGGGCGGGACATGTGGGCAGGATACCAACTCCCTGCTTACTGTCCCCTGTTCTGCATCTTTTATCCTGCATCTCCTTCTCCCAGTCTACAGTCTATAGTCTATGGTCTATAGTCTTTCCTGCCCCCCTCACTACCCGCTACTAACTACTGATTATTCCTCATGCAAAAGAAAAATCGCATATAACATTGGTGTATGGGTCGGGGATTACCTGGTTAGCGATAGCAGCTTTTCCCCTATTTGGGAGATATCGCCTGCTCCCAAGGTAACAATTGTTTCCTCGCTTTTCATGGATTGGTTTAAATAGCTTATGACTTCTTCCTGGCTCTTGTAGTAACGGACGGATGTGCCTTTATGCTGAAGTATTTCTCGTATAATATCTGTATCCACACCGGGCACTGGATTTTCCCCTGCGGCGTAAATAGGAAGAAGCACTACTTCGTCAGCTAAGCTGAGAGATTGTGCCAGGTCTTCGGAAAGGGATATGGTGCGGGAGTAGCGGTGAGGTTGGAATACTGCCCTTATCTGTCCCGGAAACCTTTTGCGTAATGCCTTAAGGGTTTCGCTGATTTCAGTGGGATGATGGGCATAATCATCATAGATAGAAATGTCCCGGATTTTTCCTTTGAATTCCATCCTTCTTTTTACGCCCGGAAAGGCAGAGATTATTTCCCGGATGGTTTTTTCCGGTATCCCAAATTTAAGGCCCAAGTAGATAGAAGGGAGAGCATTGAGGACATTGTATCTCCCGTGAAGAGGCAGAAAGAATTTTTTTATAGTGTGGCTGCCCATTTTTATTCGAAAGGATGTCCCTTCTTTTTCTTCCTGCAGGGCTTCTGCCTGGAGAACGCCTTTATCTATCCCGTAGGTGATGAAAGAAGGGGTGAGGTTTTGAGGCAGCATTTCCTTCACGTAGGGGTGGTGCAGGCAAAAAAGAGAGCAGCCTTCCGGAGAAGTTTTCTCCCTGAATTTTTTGAAGGCATGGATAAGAGTTTGCATATTCTTGTAAAAGTTCAAGTGGTCATTGTCTATGTTGGTAATGATAGAAATAAAGGGGGAGAGGTAAAGGAATGAGCCGTCGCTTTCATCCGATTCAGTGATAAATAGTTCTTTTCCATCCCAGGAGGCATTTTTTTCTTCCCCCCTGATTTCTCCCCCTATAAAATAGGAAGAAGATGTGCCGGATTCCCGGAAGAGAAAGGAAAGTAATGCCGTGGTAGTAGTCTTTCCATGCGTACCTGCGATGACTATTTCTTTTTTTGTTTTTCCCAGCTGAGCCAGGAATTCTCCCCGGCTTACCTGTGGCAATCCTCTTTC
>JALUVB010000092.1 GCA_027021085.1 bacterium | reverse complement strand
GTAATTACCGGTATAGGCGTGGTCTCTCCTATCGGAATTGGCAAGGAAGAATTCTGGAAATCTTTGATAGAGGGGAAGTCCGGGATTAAAGAAATAACCCTTTTTGATGCTTCTGAATTTCCCACAAGAATTGCGGGAGAAGTGCGTGATTTCAACCCGGAAGATTTTATGGGCAAAAGCAGTGTGAGAAAAAGTGGCAGGTTTACTCACTTCGCCGTTGCTTCCGCAAAGCTTGCTTTAAGAGATTGGGGAAATGGGGAGCTTGAGAAGTTTCTTCCGGAAGAGTTAGGGATTTATATTGGTACGGCTACAGGCGGAATGGATATCTTTGAAAGGGAGCATTTCCAGCTTCAATTAGGAGGAATCAGGTATATGAGTCCCTTTGGGTCAATGGGGTACTTTCCTAATTCTCCTGCGGTGGAAATTGGCGTGCAGCTTCGCTGTAAAGCTTCAATATTTACAGTATCCACAGGCTGTACTGGAGGAATAGATGCTGTGGGGTTGGCTTTTCGGGATATTCAAAGAGGAAAGAAGAGAATAGCCATAGCAGGGGGAACGGATGCTTCAATTACCCCTTTAACCATGGGGAGCCTGTGTGCGGCAGGAGTAACAAGTAAAAGGAATGATTGTCCGGAAAAAGCAAGCCGTCCTTTTGATTTAAAAAGAGATGGAGGAGTCCTGGGCGAGGGCGCAGGTATGTTGGTTATAGAAAGCCTGGAGCAGGCGATGGCAGAGGGCAGGAAAATTTACGGAGAAATTATCGGGTATAGCAGCAATGCAGAGGCACATAGCCCCTACGATCCTGACCGTGAAGGGCTGGGCTTTTCTGCTACAATGGAGGAAGCATTAAAAGATGCAGGTATATTTAAGGAGGAAATAGATTACATTTCTGCTCATGCTCCTTCTGATCCGCTCTTAGACATATCTGAAACCAGGGCTATTAAAAGAGTTTTCGGTAAAAGAGCCTACCAGTTACCAGTAAGTTCGGTGAAATCCATGACGGGAAATCCCCTTGCTGCAGCGGGACCTTTTCAGATAGCGGCGAGTCTTCTGGCCCTTAATGAGGGGATAATCCCTCCCACTATAAACTATGAATTTCCCGACCCTGAATGTGACCTGGATGTAGTGCCAAATATTTGCAGAAAGAACGAAGTAGAAATTGCACTTATAAATGTGCATGCCTTTGGGGGAAGCAACTCCTGTATTATTTTAAGGAGATTTGCCGAATGAGTCTTAAAGCTTTTTTCCTTCTGCTCTCCACGTTGACTAATCTTTCTTTAGCTTTTTACGTTTTAATAAGGAATCCCAGGCGTGTACAAAATAGAGTCTTTTCTATTTTTATCCTTAATCTGGTGGCCTGGAGTGCGGTAAATTTTCTTATTAGTATTTCCACAGATGTGAACCAGGTTGAAGTTCTGGGAAGATGGGCTTATACATTTGGGTCTCTGATTCCGGCGAATTTTCTTTTGTTTTGTTTGTTTTTCCCAGAGAAAATCAAAAGATTCCCAAAAATGACCATTACTATAGCATATTTATTCAGCCTATTTTTTATTTATGCGGTACAGTTTACAGATCTCCTACAAAAGGGAGTCTCGGTTCATCGCGATTTTTTCAGACCCATACTTGGCCCTGTTCATCCTATTTGGGCAGTATTTGAAGTTGCAGTGATGATAAGTGGTTTGTATTATCTGTCGCAGAAATGGAAAGCTACAAAAAGCAAATATGAAAGTTTACAGATAAAGACAGTTTTTATAGGTATTGCTCTTGCTACTATTTTTGCTCTTGTGGTGAACGTGATTCTCCCTTCCTTAGGCATTTCATATTTCGTGTCCCTTGGCCCTACCATGACTGTGGTTATTGTAGGGTTTATAACTTATGCTATTGTAAGGTATAGACTGTTCGACATTACAGTCGCTCTTAAAAGAACTCTCTTATATACACTACTTACTGGTTTATCCACGTCTGTTTACATGATTGCTATCTTATTGACGGAGCGTTTCTTAAGAGGCTTGACCGGCTACCAGTCTTTTATTCCTATTTTTCTTGTTTCTATTTTTCTCGCTTTTACTTTCCTTCCTATAAGAGAAAGATTACAGAATTTTGTGGACAAGGTATTTTTTAAAAAAAGATACAACTATACCAAGATACTGAGAGAAACGGCTGAAGAACTTGCCAAGGAATTGAACCTGGGAACCCTGTTAAAGTTTATTATGGAGAATGTAAGTGAAGCTATGGGAATAGAGCAGGCTTCTATCTGGTTGAAAAGAGGAAGGTTATTTTACCCGTTGATTCATAGGAATTTATCTCCCAATCGACTAAGACCTTTTTCTGATAATTCTCCCGTAATAAAGTGGTTGAAGAGAAAAAAGGATGTAGTAATCAGGGAAGAACTGGAGAAAATGAGGCCTACTTATTTGATGAAAGAAATGGATAAGCAGTTGGAAAAACTTGGTGCGGAAATTGCTGTTCCTATTATTCGGGAGAAGGAGATAACAGGCATGATTTTTCTCTCCAATAAAAAATCGGGGGATATTTTTACCCAGGAGGATATAAACCTTCTCCTTACCATTGCTTCTCAGGCAGGCACTGCGCTGGAGAATGCACTGCTTTACGATGAGGCGCAGAGTGCACGTATTTTCCAGGAGAACATTCTGGCTAACATGGTAAGTGGGGTTATAGGGATAGAGAAGAAGGGAGAGATAAGAATATTTAACGAGAG
>JALUVB010000091.1 GCA_027021085.1 bacterium | reverse complement strand
CCTCCCCCGCCCTGGAGCCCGGTCAAGGTTAAAGGAAATACCGTTTTTATAACCCAGCGGGAATACAGGATAGGAAATAACGGACTGCCACAACAGATTATCAGCCTGGGAAAAAAGATTTTAACTGAACCGGCCAGGTTAAGAGCCGTGCTAAACGGGAAGGAAGTCTCCTGGAAATTCAACTCGCTGAAAAAAACCGGGGAGAACCCCAACCAGGCAAGCTGGGAAATCCGGGGAACTGCCGGGCCTATCACTCTCACCGGTGCACTACGCATAGAATACGACGGGTTCAGCCTCTATAGTTTCACGCTTAGTTCCTCCAAACCGGTTACCCTTAACTCTTTAGTCTTAGAGTTCCCCCTGAAGCAAGATTTTACCCTCTATGCCCGGGGAAGCAGAATCCTGCCTCCGACAAAACGTCTTTATGCAACTCTCTACAAAAACGTATTCAAGAGTGCCAGGGCAGTGGACATGGGAGGGAGAGGAATCTGGCTATATAATCCCACAGGCTGGAAATGGCCCTACATTTTTCTAAACGAGGTCTGGGTGGGGGATGATAAAAGAGGGTTTTCCCTAATGTCGGAAACCGATGAGAACATTATAGGCAAAAAATATGCCGAGTTCATTCCTTCCGGAAAAGAGACAAGATTGCGAATCAACCTGGTCAGCAAGCCTGTCCTTTTAAAGAACTCCTTGACTTATGAGTACGCTTACCAGGCAACCCCGGTAAAACCCGAACCCTCCGATCCCAAACGCTGGCATGCCTCCTACTCTGCTAACTGGCCACCTGACTACTTAAAGCGTCTATACGTAGGGGCACAATACCATCTCCTCGCTTATAAATCGTATCCTAAATTATCCAACCCTGCAGCAACCGCCCGAATGGTCAAAAATATGCATAAGTACGGTGCCAAAATTGTGCCGGATTTCTATGTGGCCTATGCTTCTCCCGAAACGCCGGAATTCAAACTCTACGGCCCGGAATGGGAAGCTATACCTCGAAGAGGATTTGGCTTGAGAGGTAGAGCAGTATTAGCCTCTCCTCGCAGTGCCTCTTTCCGCGACTTTGTTCTCTATACGGTGAAAAGACTGGTAGAGGATTTCCACCTGGATGGAATCTACAATGATTCTGCTCCTTCTGCCGATGAGAATCCTGTCCACGGTGCCGGCTATACAAAAAATGGGAAAAGATATCCCACCCTTGACCTCTGGGCAACCCGGGAGCTTTACAAGCGAATCTATACCTATCTGCACACCGGAGGTAGAGATGGGGTGGTATTCGGGCATACTATGCACCAGACTGCCCTGGCCGGGTTTCAGGATGTGGTAACTGAAGGCGAGGAATGGAGTGTAGAAAAAGGAAAACAATACCGGAGACTTTCCCCGGATATGTTCCGGGCCAAGGAGATGAAAAACCAGTATGGAACTCCTTTCACCTGGTATATCTTTCACCAGTACGTATGGAGGGGAAGTAGATACGGGACTCCTGTACCTTTCCACGAGATCCTGATGATGGGCTTGGTACACCGAATTCTACCTACCATTGGCGATAAGATAGGAGGGGAGAAAATAATCCCCATCTGGGACCTTATGGATAACTGGTGGACTACCTCTGAGTTTATCCCTTACTGGAACCCGGATGTTCCCGTAAAAACCGGTTCTGAAGAAATTCTTGCCAGCACTTACCTGAAACAGGATGAGAAACAGGCTCTGGTGGTGGTTTCCAACTGGAAGTATGGGGATGCAAAAGCCAGGGTGAGTTTTGATTTCACCCGGTTCGGTTTTGGGCGCCGGTTAAAAATAACCGATGCCTTCTCGGGAAAAAATATTTCTTTAGATAAAGAGAATAACCTTTATCTTAATATACCTAAACGGAACTTTAAGCTAATGATTGTAACTCCTGAATAAAAAGGGGGGAAGACAAATGAAAAAAGCCATAATAGCCTTAGGCTTAGCATTATCTCTCATGATGACAGGGCAGGCAATCCGAGCAGAAGAAGCTGGAAATCTCTTGAAAAATCCCGGCTTTGAGGACATCGAGCCATACACTGTGCCGGAGAAATGGCAGCAGAGGGCAAAAGCTCCCGAGATGCCCACGTGGTGGGGAATAAATCTCTGGGCTTATCCCGGCAACCTTACAGTAATCTACGATGCCATAACTTCCCACAGCGGCTCCAAGTATGTAAAGGTGGAGGGATATAGAACTCGTAAGCAAGGAGGCGCACATCTTTTCTATACAGAGCGTCCGGCAGTTTCCCCGGACAAAAGGTATATAATAAAAGTCTGGGCAAAAGGCAAGGGGGCTATCTCTCTGGGATTTTATGGGTACTCCAAGGCCTGGGGAGGGGGAAAATTTATCCCTGGCTTTGGCTCCGGCTGGATGGAGGTAAACAGCCCTGATAATTGGAAAGAATATAAATTTGAGTTCGATGTCAAAAGCAAGCCAGAAATTAAGGCGCTTAGTGTATACTTTGGAGTAACGGGAACTATCTACCTGGATGATGCCTATTTTGGCGTTCTATCAGCAAAATAGACAACATACATATATAATTAAGGAGTATCATTACAAAGCATTTAAGCAACCTTATAAAAAAAAGAGTTAAATACATAGTTCAAATAACAAGGAGTATAGCATGTCAGGGAAAAATAGGGGTAAAAAAAATATTGAAAAAGATTTATTTCCCTACGGGGTACAGTACTACCGTGCTCCCACGCCTCTGCCGGAAGAAT
>JALUVB010000090.1 GCA_027021085.1 bacterium | reverse complement strand
CTAACCTGCAATCCGCTTCCCTTCTCTTCTTTGAAGCACGGGCAGGTCTGGCAGCTGCTGTGATTGCAGGGTTTGGCAGGGTATTCGGAGAAATCGGGGTTTCCATGATGCTGGGAGGGAATATCCGAGCCTACACCCGGAATATTACCACTGCAATAGCCCTGGAAACCGGTAAAGGAGAATTTGCCCTGGGGCTGGCCCTGGGGCTGGTGCTTCTTGCTGTCTCCTTTCTTCTGAATATAATTTTTTATTACTTAAGGAGTAAAAACATAAAAGCATGAGAGAGAAAGTGCCGGTTCTCAGAGTAAGGAACCTGGGCAAAGAATACCGGGAAGGTTTTAAACTGGAGATTCCTTATATGTCTTTTGCAGAAGGTAAAATATATGCTATTACCGGGCCAAACGGGGCGGGGAAGACTACCCTGCTTAACCTGCTCAGCCTTCTGGAAGAGCCCACGGGAGGAGAGATTTTTTTCCGGGGAAGAAAGGTTAATGCCTCTTCCCCGAAAGCCATTCATATCCGGCGCAGAATGCACCTGGTAATGGAAAACCCCTACCTGTTCCGCACCACCGTGTACAGAAATATCACTGCCGGGCTAAAGATACGTGCCGTAGAGAAGAGCCTGGCCCCTGAGTTAGTGAGAGATTCCCTGCAAAGAGTCTCCCTGGAAGGCTTTGAACAGCGCCCCGCTTCCACACTTTCCCGGGGAGAGATGCAGAGAGTGGTTCTGGCTCGCGCCCTCATTCTCAAACCCGAGGTGCTTTTCCTGGATGAGCCTTTTGTCAACATTGACAGGCGCACCCGGGAGATATTGGAAGGACTTATCCGGGGCATAAAACACCTTTTCCCCACTACCGTGATACTTACCACGCACGACCTGAGGTGCGCATATAGCCTGGCTGACAAAGTTTACTCCCTTCTGGAGGGGAAGTTAGTCAGGGGCTCACTGGAAAATTTATTTACAGGAGAAGTGGTGAGAAAAGGCAAGGATAGGTGGGTAAAAATCTCTCCTTCTCTCAGGATTTCAGTAGTTACCCCTAAAGAGGGAAAGGTGCGGATTTGCATCCCCCCGGAAGATATTGTCCTTTCCCAGGCGGCCTTTCACTCCAGTGCCCGCAATTCCTTCCGGGGAATAATTACAAATATCTACCTTTCCGGGGATGTGGTAAAGGTCTGCGTGGATGCAGGAGTGGAATTCACCGCGCTGATAACCAGGGCTTCTTACCAGAGCATGAATTTAGCCGCAGGCTCTTCTGTGTTTATTACTTTTAAAAGCACCGCGGTGCAGGTGTTCTGAGTTTCCCTACTAAGAAGAAGCATCAATAAGCCGGATTTTGTTGTCTTTGCGGTAGAGATGGCGGGCAAAGTAGATAAAAGGAGTATCCAGGAGAGCTACGGCCCATTTAAGAAAATAGGTGGTAAGCAGGATATCCTTCCAGACAGCAAAAGAGTAAACACCCCAGAAAGCTATAAAGCAGAAGATAAGAGAATCAATAAACTGGCTGACCATGGTGGAAAAATTATTTCTTAACCAGAGGTGTCTTCCGTGGGTTACTCTCTTCCAGTGATGAAAGGCCCAGACGTCGTGGTATTGAGAAGCCAGGTAAGCAAGGATACTTCCCAGGGCAATACGGGGAAGAAATCCGAAGATAACTTTTAAGTGGGGTTGGGCAAAGTCATCAGGGGCGGGTTTGAAACGGAGCGAGAGCTGCATATACACAGCCGTCATTAAAAGAGCAATAAAACCCAGGACTACTCCCTTCCTGGCCTCCCTTTTCCCGTAGAATTCACTGAGTATATCCGTAGAGAAAAACAGACTGCCGTAGAGCACGTTTCCCAGGGTAGCAGTAAAACCAAATAGTGTAACCAGCTTGGTTACCTGGATATTACAGAGAATTATACTTATGGCAATAAGTACAAATATGCCTAATTTTCCGAATAACCTGAAAAGTATCAGGGCAACACTTAAATCAAGTATTAAAAAGAGTATCCAGAGGACTTCATTGCTGAGGAAAAACTTTGACATTTACCTATTGCTATATCCGGGAGAACTTTAATAGAAGCTCTAACCCTTCCGCAGGAATTCCGCATCGCGCTGGCAGCCCAGAATTTCGGGGAAAAACAAACCATCCCCTTTTCCCCACCTAACCGCTAAGAAGCAATGGCAGCAAGACCCCAAAATCAGAATTCCCCGAGTATTTGCTTATTCTCGTCCAAAACGATTCCTTTTAAGGCCATTTCCAGCATCTCAGGCTGGGAAGACTTAGACATCCCTTCCTCAAGTGTAATGGAGTCCTCTTTTATTAGTTTTATAAGTGACTGATTGAATGTCTGCATGCCCTCGTCTTTGCCCCCCTGGATGGCCTGGGGAATACGCTCAACTCGATTCTCTCTGATCAGGCGGGCAATGGTAAGATTCACTATCATTACTTCAACAGCGGGAATCATTCCGCCGTCTTTTTTCTTGCACAATCTTTGTACAATAGCTCCCTTAAGGTTTAAGGCAAGCTGGCTTCTTATCTGGTAGTGCTGTTCGGGCGGGAAAAAGTCCAGTATCCGGTTAACCACCTGTGAAGAATCCGTGGCATGCAGGGAAGATAAAACCAGATGTCCGGTTTCGGCCGCATTTACCGCTATGCGAAATGTCTCCTCATCCCTCAATTCCCCTATCATTATCACATCCGGGTCCTGCCTGATTACATGCCGCAGCGCCGTAAAGAAAGATTCAGTATCCAACCCTATTTCTCGCTGGCTTACTATGGAATTTTTATCGTGGAAAAGAAATTCTATGGGGTCCTCAATGGTAACCACGTGGCACTTGCGATGCTGGTTAATATACTCAATCATGGAAGCCATGGTGGTGGACTTACCTTCTCCTGCTGCTCCACAGACAAGCACCAGTCCCCGCGGTATAAGGGATAAGTCCTTTAATACTGGAGGCAGGTGCAGTTCTTCAAAGGACAATATATCTGTTTTTACCCTTCTTATAGCCAGGCCCACTGTACCCCGCTGTAAGTAGGTATTTACCCTGAATCTTCCCACTCCCGGCAAACCATAAGAAGTATCCAGGTCTCCCGTATCATCAAAAAATTTGCGTTTTTTTTCCCCCAGGAGAGTATAAGCCATTTCCCTGGTATCTTCCGGGGTAAGCTTTTCGCCTATGGGAACCAGGTCTCCCCCTATACGAAAAACAGGCGGAGTGCCCGCTTTTATATGCAGGTCTGAAGCATCCTTTTCTACCATTAACCTTAAAATTTCACGTATATCCATTTTATTATCCTAAGGTCAAAATCAATATCCGTTACTGGAAAGAGAGACTATCCTCCTCAAAAGTTTTAATTCATCAAGACATTTCCCTGCTCCCACCGCTACACACCGGCTCGAATCTTCCGCTGTCCTAACCGGCAAGCCAGTCTCCTCCGATAACCTCTTATCCAATCCCCTTAATTGAGAGCCCCCTCCGGTAAGAACAATCCCCCTATCCACCAGGTCGGCCGAGAGTTCAGGCGGGGTCTCCTCCAGCACTTCTTTCACCGCTCTCACAATATTGGAGACAGGCTCTTCCAGGGCTTCTCTTACTTCTTCTGCATTTATGGTGATATTTTTAGGCAACCCGGTAATCAGGTCCCTTCCCTTGACCTCAATCTCCTCCCCCTCCATTTCTTCCGTAAAAGCAGAGCCAATTCTTATTTTTACCTCTTCTGCAGTTCTCTCTCCGATAAGCAAATTATGCTTATTTTTTAGATGCCTGATAATGGCCTCATCCATTTCATCCCCTGCCACCTTTATCATTTTACATTTTACTATGCCGGCGAGGGAGATAACTGCTACTTCCGAGGTCCCCCCTCCCACATCCACTATCATGTTGCCCCCCGGGTCCTGCACCGGAAGGCCTGCTCCAATGGCTGCTGCCATAGGTTCTTCAACCAGGTAGATTTCTCTGGCACCTGCCTCTGCTCCCGATTCTTTTACTGCCCGTTTCTCTGCTTCGGTTATTCCCGAAGTAACGGCAATGATAACCCTGGGACGCACAAATTTCCTTCGCTTATGCACTTTGGTAATAAAATAACGCAGCATTTCTTCCGTGGCTTCAAAATCCGTGATTACCCCGTCCCTGAGGGGACGCGTAGCCACAATCGAGCCGGGAGTTCTTCCTACCATTTTCTTGGCTTCCTCCCCTACAGCGAGAATCGCCCTGCTCCCCTTGTGCATAGCCACCACAGAAGGCTCCACTAAAACTACTCCTTTCCCCTTAACATAAACCAGAGTATTAGCCGTGCCCAGGTCAATGGCTATGTCATTGGAAAAAGCTCCAAAAATTTTATCAAAAATCATGTTTCCCTCCTTCCCGAAGAGCCATGCTCTCCAACCTCTTTATCCTCTCCTCTGTAGGGGGGTGGGTAGAAAAAAGAGAGGAAAGAAAACTTTTCCCAGAAAAAGGATGTACAATAAATAGAGGTGAGGTAGCTGGATTAGCCTCCAGGGGATAACTCTCCTTATAAGATTCAAGCTTTTTTAAAGCATTCGCCAGATAGATGGGGTTTCCGCAAACTTTTGCCCCGCCTGCATCTGCCATATATTCCCTGTTGCGGGATATGCTCATCTGAATCAAAAGTGCGGCTAAAGGAGCCAGAACAGAAAGAAGAATCAGCAAAAGAGGAGAGGCTCCATTGTCATCGTCCCCTCCGAAAATTGCTCCCCACCTCATCCAGAAAGCAAGCATACTTATGGCCCCTGCTATAGAGGCAGCTACTGTTTGAATCAGCGTGTCTCTATGCTTCACATGCGCCAGCTCGTGGCCCAGAACCCCTTCTATCTCTTCCCGGTTGAGCAATTTGACCAACCCCGCGGTAACTGCCACACTGGCATGCCCAGGGCTTCTACCCGTGGCAAATGCATTGGGGGAAGGCTGGGGAACAATATAAAGCTTGGGGGTGGGAATCCTCATCCTTTCAGCTAATTCTCTAATAATCTCATGCAGCCAGGGTAATTCATCTTCCTCCAGCTTTTTTGCCCTATACATGGCAAGGATTAAGCGGTCGGAATTGTAATAAACCACGAAGTTCATTATCAGAGCAAAAACAAAGGCAATAGTGGCTCCTCCTCTTCCCCCGAAAACCCCTCCCAACAAGACTAAAAGCAGAGTCAAGCTAACAAGTAGGAAAAATGTTTTTACTTGATTCATTCTTTAACGGATTATAACCCACCCTGGTTAAAAGTGCAATGTAAAAGAAAAACTATTTTTCTATTACTAACATGCAATGTCCCTTCAGGCAGGGGATAAGGCAATTGATATATTCCCCCTCCTGGCTGAACTCCACCGGCTGTCTTTCAGGAGCTAAATATACCTTCCCGGGAGCCCTATTACCCACATAGACAGATACTTTCAGGTTGCACAGCGGAATAACATCCTCCACGATGTCCAGTCTATCCACCCGTCTTTCCGGGATATAATGTAATAGGTGCACTATACGCCGGTTCTCCTGTTCCATCATGGTTACCCTGCAGGTGGAGGGGGCTTCGGCTTTTACCAACTTTTTTGGCAGAAGCAGTTCTACCAGGTTTTCCACTAACTGCCGGTAGACAATATAGCCATGCAGTTTGTATGCCCTGAATATGGGACTGGAGATATAGATAACCTCGCCTTTCCTGGTTACGGCTGGCAATCCTGTCTCCTTTTCCACCGGTGCATGGGAATGGGAAGAAAAATGCTTGTAAGTACGGTTAAAGTACGGATGCATCACAGTGGCCAGCACCTCTGTGCCCTCCTCCGGCTCTACCCGGGCACTGCCTTCGTACATTATATGCGGCATATCCGGGATACCATTGGCAACCGCTTCCTTTACCCGGAAATAATTTGGGCAATATTCATCCTTTCCCCTATACCTGAGGCCTATCTGGGGCAGGACAAAAGCATCCTCTTCTTGATTCAGCCCGGATTCACTGCTCAGGATAAGCTTACCTCCTTTTTTTAAAAAGGTGTCTATTTTTTCCCGGAGGGGAGGCGAGATTAATATGCTATCCGGGAGGATTATCAACTCGTAGCGGGAAAAATCAGCCTCCAGGTCCAGGATATCGAACTGATGATGAGTCTCCAATAGCATCCGCATGGCGCCCTCATCTGAGGGATGAATACTATCCGCCGAGACATGGTCCTGCGCCGCAACAGAAACCACTCCTATCTGGGCCACAGGCTTTGCCTCTGTACACCAGGGCTCTTTTTCCGCCACGCTTTTATACACTCTGCCAATTCTCTTATATGCAGCCTTATTCAATTCCCCGCGCGGATGCAGCTGGTCACCTATGGAACATTTGGCGCCACTTGCCAGCATGGAAAAACATTCGTATTCCAGGGCAGCTTGGTTCTTGAGACTGCCGAAATCAGCCCAAGATTTGTGAAAGCGCGCCGTCATACCCAGAAAATCCTTACCCAGGGTACGGCAGTACCTGACAAAGAAAGGGAAATGTCTGTATCCCCAGCCGCCCGAAGGCAAAGATTCTATTTCCAGGTGGGTAAGATAGGGTAAAGTGCTACGCATGCCTATGCGAATGCTACCATTAAAGAAAACACTTACGTCCGGCTTGAGTCTCTGCACCACGTCATACAAGCGCTTCTGAAAACGCTGGAGAACTATCTCCTTGTGCTTCTTTAAATCCTCCCCTGATTCACTATCCAGGTTAAGCTCTTCCCTATCCTGCACACACCAGCGACAGAAACATCCTGCCTCAGGATGCACAACAATATCAAAAAATATGCCATCTGTTTCATAATTCCTGAGCACCTCTTCTGTCTGCTGAGCCAGGTAATCTGCGTAAGCTGAATTGAGGCAGAGAATATGCCAGCCGGCCCGTAAAGGACCAGCACCCCTCATTTTACCTTCACCATCCAACTGCCGCCATTCAGGGTGTTCCCTGGCCATGTACTCGTCGAAACAGACGCTGATATAGGCAGGGACCCAAATATCCTCTGCATGACAGGCCTCTATCATTTCTCCCAGCAGGTCCCTTTTTAAATGAGGGTGCTTTATCCCCACTTTGGTAGGATAGTAGGCCATACCATGGTGACACTTGGCAAAACAGGTAATAGAATCTACGTAACTTTCCTTGAGGGTTCTTGCAAAATCATCCGGATTGAAATCAGCACCTATACCCTCAATCAACTCGGAGGTATGAAAATCCAGATGAATCTGCCTGAAACGCAACTTTTTCATTTCGTTATCTCCTTTTAGCTCGCTGCTATCTCATTATATCCACGGCAGAAATATTCCTGCTGCAAGAGAGAAATATTTTACCATAAACATCCTTCATTCAACATAATTTTTGCAATCCCGAATCCCGGGCCAGCAATCGGGCAAATCTTTGAGTAAAGGATTACTGCCCGCAGTATTTCCATACCGATAAAACATCTCGTAATACCCGTATTCATTAAGTAAGTCCCTCGTCACTTCTCTTAAACACACCAATGATCCTCCATCCATCGTCGAAACTAAGTTCCTTTAGTTCCTCAACTATCTGTTTACAGGCCGGGTAGTTGGCTCTGTTGTTTTTTCCCGCGGGTCACTCTCCAGGCCGTACAACTCATAATCTTCATAGTTACCATAAAAGCATAGCTTTCATTTGCCTTTTAGCACCATGTGATTACATCCCCCATCGTAATATTCGGCCTTGGCAATATTTCCCCGGTAATTTGCCCCCCCATCAATGAGTGGAACCAGGCTACTGCCACTTACCCGGGAAAATATCTCAGCCCCTGCCCACTGGCAAAGCGTGGGAAGCAGGGCTTGAGGTAAGTAGCGAGTAGATAGTAGTGAGGGGAAAATATAGTGAACAGTGAGTTGGGCCCCCGTATCATGTGTCTTTCCCGTCTGATGTCTATAGTCTAACATGGGGGAACAGGTGCCCCGACAGGCGCCGGGACCGATGGACATCGGGGACAATTCGCAACTGGCAACTATGTCTGATAGTAGCGGGGAGGCAAATATTGCAACTGCCCAACCCGGCGCTTATTATTTTGATATAATAGTTACCGAGATGTATTCCAAAATCCTTCTTTCGCACGGCAGTGGCGGGAAACTGATGCATTCCCTGATAGAGGATGTTTTCCTTAAAAAATTTCACAACGAAATTCTGGATGAGTTAAATGACTCGGCTGTTTTACAAATTCCGGCAGAAAAGCAAGTTTGTTTTACCACTGATTCCTACGTGGTAGATCCGCTCTTTTTCCCCGGGGGGGATATAGGTAAACTGGCCATTTGCGGGACGGTGAATGACCTGTCCGTGACGGGAGCACAGCCTCTCTACATTTCCTGCGGGTTGATTGTTGAAGAGGGGTTGGAGATTGAAATACTGGAAAAAATCGCCGAATCCATGTCTCTGGTGAGCAAGGAAGCAGGGGTAAAAATTGTTACCGGAGACCTTAAAGTGGTGGAAAAGAACAGTGTGGACAAATTGTTTGTGAATACTTCCGGCATAGGAATCAGGGATAAAAAAATCTCCTATGACAGAAGGAAAATTAAGCCGGGGGATAAGATAATCATTAACGGAGGCATCGGAGAACACGGCATGGCTATTCTCTGTGAACGGGAAGGATTTGATTTTGAAACCAGGATTGCTTCTGACTGTGCCCCTCTCTCCAGCTTGATTTCCCGGGTTCTCAACGCTTCCCCCCGGGTAAAATTCATGCGGGACCCTACCCGGGGCGGTGTAGCCACTACACTGAATGAGATTGTATCAGGCATGGATTATGGCATCGTTCTCTACGAAAAAAATATCCCGCTAAAAGAAGAAGTGCAGGCTCTTTGTGAGATACTCGGCTTTGACCCGCTATATATTGCCAACGAGGGAAAAGTGCTCCTGGTCTGTGCGGGTGATGGGGAAGATATTATCCAGAGCATGCGCAACCATCCCCTGGGCAAAGAAGCTGCTGTTATCGGGGAAGTAGTAGAAGCCCCAGGAGGCAAAGTAGTTATGGAAACAGAAAGCGGGGGGCACCGTATAATTGAGATGCTCTCCGGTGAACAGCTACCCAGAATCTGCTAAAAAAATTAACGAATCTCTCTCTTTTCCTCAGGAATTATGTAAATATGGGGACGCCCGGTGAAAGGGTTGTTCTTCACAATGAGAACGGTCTGATAGACTTTTTCCAGGTTTTCATAAGTCAAGACTTCTTCCGGCCTGCCCTCCTTATGTATGCTGCCCTGGTGCAGGAGAAAAATATGGTCGGAGTACTCACTGGCAAGGTTTAAATCGTGCAGAATGAGGAAAATGGTTATTCCCTCGCTTTTAATTTTCTTGATTAAATCAAGAATTTTTATCTGGTGGGCAATGTCCAGGTGAGAGACAGGCTCATCCATAAGCAGTAAGCGCGGTTCCTGCACCAGTGCCTGGGCCAGGAACACCCTCTGCAATTCACCTCCTGAAAGTTCCGGGAGGCGGGCAGAACGGAAATGCGTAATCTCCATCCACTCCATAACCCGTTCCACGATTTCCCGGTCTTTATCCTGTAACGGCTGAAACCTTCCTATGTGAGGCCACCTTCCCATGGCTATCACTTCCTCCACGGGAAAGGGAAGAAAAGAGGGTAACCTCTGGGGGAGGTACGAAATAAGCTGGGCTCTTTCCCGGGCAGAAAAAGCCTCGATATTTTTCCCTTTCCAGGAAAGCTCCCCGGAGAAGGGCTTGAGCATTCCCGCTATTACCCGGAAGAAGGTAGTCTTACCAGAGCCGTTGGGGCCTATAAGAGCATAAACTTTCCCCTCCTGCAGGGAGACATTTATATCCCTGATTACCGGGAATTCTCTATAACCAGCCCGGATACCTTCTGTTTTTAGCAGTGCTACCTGGGAATTTCCCATTCTTTCTTACTCCAGAATAGAATTAAGAAAAATATCCCCCCTAAAATCCCGGTAATCACGCCTACGGGTAATTCCTGGGGATAGATAATATTCCTGGCCAGGAAGTCTGCCAGCAGGAGAAACAGCCCCCCTCCTAAGAAGGCAGCCGGCAGAAGAACAATATGCTGTGAGCCCAACTTTTGCCTCAACAAATGCGGAACTATAAGCCCCACAAAACCGATTATCCCCGTGAAAGATATACACACCCCGGCTAAATACGAGACCAGGAGAAAGAGAAAGCCGCGCAATTTTTTAGGAAATACTCCCAGGGAAGTAGCCTTTTCATCTCCCAGGAGGAGGATATTCAAGTCTCGCCCCAGCCCATAGAGAATGAAAGAGGCGGGAATGACCAAAAGAGAAAGAAGCTTCACCTGGTTCATGCTCAAAGAGGATAGATTACCCATTATCCAGGCATACATCTCGTGTATCTCCCACCGCTTACTCAGCGAGAAGAAAAGCCAGATTAAGGAGGTAAAGAGAAAACTCACCACCACCCCCCCCAGTATGAGTGAGGAAACGGAGAAGCCGCGGCGGTAAGCCAGAGCATAAACCAACCCCAGGGCAAAAAGCGACCCTGCAAACCCGGAGACAATCCGGAAGCCTATCCCCCAGCCCAGAATAATCCCTATTGCCGCCCCCAGGGAGGCCCCTCCTGAAATACCCAGGGTATATGGTTCTGCCAGGGGATTGCGCAGTAT
>JALUVB010000089.1 GCA_027021085.1 bacterium | reverse complement strand
CACCCTTCCGCCATCCTAACCTCTCCCAGGAACGCAGAAAATCTTCCTGCTCGCTCATGGTAAGGATCAAAATTACCTGGGGGTCCCTGCGCACAACTTCTTCAGGATTTATGCGTGGATAGCGCGCAAGGTCGGCAAAGATATTCTCCCCACCCGCATAGGAAACCATATCCGTTACAGGGGTATCCCCCCCGGCAGCCACCAGGGGAGAAGTGCCTACCTGGATAAATACCCGCCGGGGACTTTTGCCTGCCCAGCGTTTTTTGACTTCCTCAAGGATAGTGCGCGTTCGCTGCACAATTTCCCTGGCCTGGCGCTCTTTTCCCACTGCCTTACCCAGGATAATAAAATTATCAAAGACATCCTTTACCCTGCTCTCCCTCCCCAGAACCAGGACATTTAAGTTGAGAGACTTCAACTTTTCTATCGGCTTCTTTGGATTTCCCTCCTCTGTCCCGATAACCAGGTCAGGATGAAGAGAAAAAATCTTTTCCACGTTTATCTCCAGCACGCTTCCTACTATCTCCTTCCCCTCTTTCCTCGGGCAGTACCTGGTAACCCCTACCACCCTGTCTTCCAGCCCCAGCAGATAGAGAGACTTGGTAATATCAGGAGATAAAGAAACTATCCGCCGGGGTGCTCCGGACAAAAAAAGGGAAAAAAGAAGAAGGAAAAATAAAAGGCAAGAAAACCTTCTCATTATTTCTCCCGCTGAAGCGACCCAACAGGACGAAAAGTGGGAATAAATTCTTTCAAATAAGTAATAAGAAGCTGATTCTCTTTTCTCCTCTTCACGCTGATTCTCACGTAATCCTCCCCCAGCCCGCGTATATTATCCAGGAAACGAATGAAAACATTCTTCTCTGCTAAATACTCCCTCAATTTACTGCCCGCACCCGCGGGAAGCTTTACCATTATAAAATTGGTCACGGAGGGGTAGGCATGAAAAAACCGCGTGCGGGAAAGCTCCCTGTACACGAATTCCCGCTCCCGGGCAATTTTCTTCCTGGCCTCTTCCACGTAGCTCCTTTCCTTGAGCACCTCTTCTCCCACCCTTTGCGCCACATGGTTCACTGACCAGGAAATAACCTTTTTATACAGCTCTCTTACCCTCTGCTCCCGGGCTACCAGGTAACCCAGCCTCAAGCCAGCCAGGGAATACGTCTTGGTAAAGGAACGAACCACCAGTATATCCTCCCTCTCCAATGCCTGGGGAAGAAAACTCATCCTCCCTTCCTGGGAGGTCAACTCAATGTAAGTCTCATCCACCACCCAGATTCTTCCCTCTACCTTAGGTAAAGAAGGCGAGGGAAGCAGGAAATTACCCGTGGGATTGTTGGGATGGCAAAGAAAAACCAGCTCCTTGCCGCGCGGCGCAGGCAAAGAAGAAAGATTCAAGCGGAAATCAGGAGAAAGGGGCACGGGGACTACTTTTTTTTTGAAAATCTGCACCACCCTTTCGTACTCTCCGTACGCAGGATAAGGGATAATAGCCCGCCAGAAATCCAGCCCCCACATAAGAAGAAAAAAAACCTCGCTACTTCCATTCGAGACCAGGTAATT
>JALUVB010000088.1 GCA_027021085.1 bacterium | reverse complement strand
GCTTTCTCCACTCTCCGGGCCCGGGGAGCACAGGTAACCGATATAGTGATACTGGTGGTAGCTGCTGATGATGGAGTGCAACCCCAGACCATCGAGGCAATAAACCATGCCCGTGCAGCAGACACCCCCATTATAGTGGTAATAAACAAAATTGACAGACCCAACGCGCAGGCACAGAAAATAATTAACCAGCTTATGCAGCATGGAATAGTCCCCGAACATATGGGAGGTGACATCCTCACCATAGAGACTTCTGCCCTAAAAGGCGAAGGGATTGCAGAGCTCTTGGAAGCCATACTCCTGCAGGCGGAACTCATGGAATTGAAAGCCCGCTACGATGTCCCTGCCCGGGGAGTCATCATCGAAACCAGAATACCCCGGGGAGAGGGGCCGCAGGGCACAGTTATCATTAAAGAGGGTACGCTCAAAACAGGAGATAACTTTGTAGCCGGACTTACCTACGGAAGAGTAAAAAGGATGAAGAACGAACGGGGAGAACAGGTAAAAGAGGCTACCCCCTCCACCCCCGTAGAAGTTCTCGGCTTCCAGGATTTGCCCAATGCAGGAGACTGGCTGGAAGTGGTCAAAAACGAGAAGACGGCCAAGAAAATTGTAGAAGAAAGGATAAGACAAAGCAAAAAAAGAGCTCCTGTTCCCATATACTCCGTAGAGGAATTGAAGAGGCGCATGGAGATGGAGGAGGTAAAAGAGCTTAACATCATTATTAAAGGGGATACACAGGGGTCAGTGGAAGCCTTAAAGAATTCCCTGGAAAAGTTAGCCGAAAAAGAAGTCAAAGTGAAATGCATCCACGAAGGAATAGGCAATGTGAACCGTTCGGATGTTCTTCTTGCCTCCACAACCGGCTCAATGATTATAGGCTTTCATGTAGGTAAAGAAAACCAGGTGGACTCACTGGCAAAAGGACATGGAGTAAATATAAAATTTTACAGGATAATCTACGAGGCCATCGATGATATCGGAAGACTCATAAAATCCCTGGTAACTCCGGAGATGGAAGAGGTAAAGATTGGAGAGGCTGAGATAAGAAAAATATTCGAGATACCGCGCCTGGGAAAGGTAGCAGGTTCCTACGTCCTGCAGGGCAGAATCAAAAGAGGCTCCCGCTTTGAGATTAAAAGAGGCGAAGAAATTATAGGAGAAGGCAGGATTGCTTCCCTGAGAAGGTTCAAGGATGATGTAAAAGAAGTGCGTGAAGGGTATGAGTGCGGAATAGGATTAAGCGGATTTGACGATTTCCAGGAAGAGGATAAAATAATAGCCTACGAAGAGCGGGAAAAACAGCAGTAAGCAGAGAAGAATACATTAGACCATAGACTTTAGACGGGGTAGAATCCCCTGTATAATAGAAAGTGGAGTTGAGACAAGAGGGTCATTTCAGACATGATTATCGGTGCTCTGAGGCTCCATATCTATCTCCCTGAATCCCAGAGCCTCAAGGATAAAAGACAGGTTCTGCAAAGCTACAAAGAAAAGCTGCGGAGAAAGTTCCAGGTTAGTGTCTGCGAGTTAGAAAAGCAGGAGTCCTGGAGAGAATCTGTTCTTGGTGTCGCCTATATAAACAGTTCCCGTGTCCAGGTAGAAAAAGTGCTGGACAATGTGATAAGTTTCGGGGACATGGTAAAAAACCTGGAAGTGCTTAACTTTGAGAAAGAAATATTATGAAAAGAAAGCGCATTCTCAGAATGGGAGAAGCAATCAGGAGAGAGCTCAGCCAGATGCTGCTTGCCGATGTTAAAGACCCACGCGTGGGATTTTGCACCGTTACCCGGGTGGAAGTTTCCCCGGATATCAGGTCTGCCCGTATTTTCATGACCTTTGGCGTGGAGGAGGGCAGAAAAGAAGAAGGACTGGAGGGGATGAGAAGCGCTGCTCCCTACCTGGAAAGAGAAATTACCCACCGGCTCAAACTCCGCTACGTTCCACATTTTACCTTTTGCTACGATGAGGAATGGGAGAAAATATACAGCAACGAAACGATAACTAATGCATGATTACCCACGGGAAATAGAGAACTATCCTTTTCTCTTAAAAGCTATAAAAGGCGAAAACAAATGGCTCCTCCCCGGGCTCACATTCCTGAGCTATCTTTATTACCTATCCTGGCTTCTCAAGCGCAAAAAAAAGATAAAAGAACCACTCCCTTTCAAAGTAATTGGCGTGGGGAACCTAACCTGGGGAGGCACAGGAAAAACCCCCTTCGTGGAATACCTGGCCAGCAGACTCAAGCCCCGTGTAAAAATTGGCGTGGTAACCACAGGGTACGGAGCAACGAGAAAAAAAGGACTACTGGGAAAAGAGGAGATAAGCCCTCTCAGCTGGCAGGAGATAGGTGATGAAACCTTTCTGTTGAAAGAAAAACTGCCCGACCTCCCCCTATCCTTTGGCAGAAACCGCCGGCTTGCCTCTCTTATGCTCCACAAGGCCTTCCGGACAGAATGTATCATCCTGGATGATGCATTCCAGTACCGCAGAATGCAAAAAGACCTGGAAATACTCCTTATAGACGCAACAGACCCTCTCGGCAACAACTATCTCATTCCCCGCGGCAAACTAAGAGAGCCCTATTATGCCATGCAGAGAGCAGATCTGGTAATTTTCACCAAGTCCAACAGCCAGAAAGTAAAAAGGGAAACCATTTCTTCCCTACAGGAAAAATTCCCCCGCATTCCCTTTCTTAAAGGCTTTCACCGGGCAAAATTCCTCCAGAAAAAGACCCTGCCGGAAAGCAAAAGTGAACGCCTCCCTGTTGAAGCAGTCAGAGGGAAAAAGGTGGGAATATTCTCCGGAGTGGGAGACCCCCACTACTTCGAGGAAACACTCTCCCTCCTGGGAGCAAAGGTAGAACGCATAGCCAGGTTCCGTGACCACCACTTCTACAACGAGGATGAGCTAAGGGAAACACTCTCTTTTCTATCGCAGGGTACAGACCTTGTCATCACCACGGAAAAGGATGCCCTCAAGTTGCCCGAGAAGGGGCTGGGGAACTTTCCTGTTTACTCCCTGGTGGTAGAATTCGCTTTCCTGGAAGGGGAAGAAATACTGGCGGAAAAACTGAGAAAAATTCTACCCCATGAGGTAGAATATAGACTGTAGCCTGTAGTTAGTAGCAAGTAGCGGGTAGCGGGGGGAAAGAGTAAGCAGTAAATAGTAAAGAGTGAATAGCAAGAAAAATAGGGATATGTTCAACAGCGGATATCTTTTAAGCATCGAGGGCACTGAAGGCTGCGGGAAAAGCACCATCGCAGAAGGTTTGATAAAGTACCTTACAGATAAAAATCTTCCTGTTTCCCTTTACAGAGAACCGGGCGGAACAGAAGCAGGAGAAAAGATAAGAGAGATTCTTCTCTATACCAATGTTTCCCCCCTGAGCGAGGCTCTCCTTTACTTTGCCGCCAGGAGTGAACTGGTGGATAAGAGAATAATTCCCGACCTGGAACAGGGAAAGGTGGTAATCCTGGACAGATTCACAGATTCAACCCTTGCCTATCAGGGATACGGGAGAGGATTGCCCCTGGACTGGATAAAAGAAATGAACCACAGGGTAACCCACAGTATTAAGCCGGGGATTACCTTCCTGCTCACCACTCCTTCCCCCCTGGGTTTCCTGAAGGCAGGCAGAGACCGTATTGAGAATGAGCCCCTCTCTTTCCACAATAAAGTAAAGGAAGGGTACTTAAAAATTGCCCGAAGCGAACCTGAGAGGATAAAAATCATTGAAGTGGAAGAGGGTAAAGATGTCGTCCTGAAAAAGGTGCTGGATATAGTAGAAAAAGAAGTTTTGCCATGTCTTTTCAAAAAATAATAGGCGAAGACCTCCCTATAAACTACCTCAAGAAATCCATAAATAAGGAGCGTATCTCTCCCTGCTATCTTTTCCACGGAGGCATCAAGTGGGTAAGAGATACAGCCGCGCGCGAATTTGCCAAGGCGTTGAACTGCACAAACAGAAGCAACGGAGAGCCCTGCGACCACTGCACTTCCTGTAAAAAAATAGAGGCAGATGTTCACCCGGATTTTATCAGGATAAAGCCCGGCGGCGCAGCCTCACGCATTGGCATAAACAAAATCAGAGAGCTAAAAGAAAAAGTTCATCTCTCCCACCTGGAAGGCAGGTGGAAAGTGGTGGTGATAGAAAATGCCCATCGCTTAAACGTAGAATCAGCCAATGCACTTCTCAAGATTCTGGAAGAGCCGCCCGCTTTCACCACTCTCATTCTCTTATCTCCCCGGCCGGAGCTTCTTCTCCCCACCATCGTCTCTCGCTGCGATAGAGTCAGATTCTTCATCCCTCCCCGGGAAAAAGTATTGGACTGGATAGAAGAGGTCTCGGGCTGGGAGCGGGAAAAGGCTTCCCTCTTCTACTCCATCACGGGGGGTGATGAAGAACTGATAAAGTTGTGGAAGGAAATGGAGATATGGGAGCTGAGGGGAAAAATCCTGGAACTATTAAAGAGTAAATCTCCCATTTTCTCCCGCGTCTCCCGGCTTACCGAGCTTATCAATGAGAAGGTAAAAACAAGCAAGAAAAAAAACAAAGAGGCAATAGAGAAAAAAATGAAGGAAATCCGAGCCGTGGAAGGAAAATCCTCTGCCAAAGACAAAGAAAACCAGTACTTATCAGAGGTGGAAGAAAAAATAAAAATTTTTCTTACCCAGATACTTTCTCTCCTTTACTCCCTGTTCTGGGATGCCGTGATGTATAAGAAAGGAAGGAAAGATATACTCAATTCTGATAGTATAATAATAGTTAAGAAATTAAGTGCCTGTTCTATGGAAAAACTGGAACATAAATTGGAAACATTAGAAAAGACAAAATTGTTCCTGGAGAGAAATGCCAACCTTACCCTTACCTTTACCAGTCTCTTCTGGACAATTATTGACTTAGAACCCAGATAAACAAGGAGTAAAAATGGCTTTCTACTATCTCTGGCTGGAGAGAGAAGAAAAGGGAGGATGGTTTCAGAGCGAAGAAGAGATAAATGTGGGTACCTGGTGCCTGGCAGAAGGAGAAAGATGGGGCAGGGTAAGAGGCAAACTTCCCGCCGGCAACAATATCCCCCTCCCCCGCATAATAAAGGTAATGGAAAAGGAGGAGATTAAAAACCTGGAGGCGATTAAATCCATGGAAAAAGAAGCCTACCGGGTATGCAAAGAAAAAATAAAGGAATTGCTCTTACCCATGGCATTGGTGCGAGTTAAGGCAGAGTATAACCGGGACAAGATTACCTTTTATTTTACTGCACCCGGCAGGGTAGACTTCCGCACCCTGGTAAAAGACCTGGCACGTATATTCAGGGTAAGGATTGAGATGAGGCAAATCGGAGCACGGGACAAAGCAAAACTTCTTAAAGGTATCGGGCCCTGCGGTTATCCCCTCTGCTGTGCGGGGTTCCTGAAAAATTTTGAGGCAGTCAATATCCGCACAGCAAAGGAGCAGAAATTACCCCTTGACCCCTTTAAAATCGGAGGATGGTGCGGCAGGTTAAGATGCTGCCTCTCCTACGAGTACCCCGTTTATCGCGAACTCAGAAAAAACTTTCCCCGGGAGGGCAATAAAATCTCTCTTCCCGAGGGAGAGGGTGAAGTAGTGAAGGTGGACATCCTGAGAGGAAAGGTAACCGTAAAAACGGCAGACAACACGCTGAAAGAAATAGACTGGAAAGAACACCAGAAAACCAAACCCTTTAGAATAATGAGAGGGAGAAAGTGAAGGAAACAGGT
>JALUVB010000087.1 GCA_027021085.1 bacterium | reverse complement strand
CTTACTAAATTAGAATTCGGTGGAGCACAAACCTCCACCCTTTATACCGTAGAGCACCTGCCACGCCGCAGGTATGAGGTATACCTCTTCACCTCCCCTGGCTATCTGAGCAGGCAAGCAGAAAGCATAGCAAAAACCGCCCTCAAGTACTTCCCTTTCCGGAGAGAGATAAATCCCCTGCTTGATATGCTCACCTTTTTCCTGCTCCTCAAGGAATTCTTGCAAATCCGTCCCCATGTGGTGCACACCCACTCTTCCAAAGCCGGCATTCTGGGCAGATGGGCAGCCTTTTTCGCCCGGGTGCCCTGCATTTACCACACCATACATGGATTCCCCTTCCATCAACAGCAATTTTTCCTCACCCGGCAATTGTACATTTTTTTAGAGCAAATCACCTCTTTCCTCACCACCCGCCTGATTGCCATTACCGTGGAAGACATTAAAAAGGGACTCAGCCAGGGAATAGGCAGAAAAAATAAATACATCCTCATAAGGGACGGGATTGAGATTAAAAAATTCCGGGACACTTCCTTCTCCCGGGAATTAATAAGAAAAGAGCTGGGCATAAAGGAAAAACTCATCGTAGGCACAGTTTCCTGCCTAAAGCCACAGAAAAACCCTCTTGACTTCGTGCGCATGGCTGCCCTGATTCCCGAAAAAAGGGTGGGTTTTATAATTGCAGGAGATGGTGCTTTAAGAAAACGCATGGAAGAGGAAGTAAGCAAAAACAGGCTGCATGACAGGTTCTATCTTCTGGGCTGGAGAGAAGACATAGAAAAAATAATAAGACTCTTTGATGTTTTTGTGCTTACTTCTTTCTGGGAAGGCCTGCCAAAAGCATTGCTGGAAGCCATGGCTTCCGGCCTTCCTCCCGTGGTAACAGCAGTGGACGGCATGAAAGAAATAATAGAGAACGGGGAAAATGGTTTCCTTGTCCCGCCGGGGGATTACAAGGCAATGGCAGGCAAAGTGAGAATCCTTTTACAGGATAAAACACTAAGAGAAAAAATAGGCGAAAAAGCCAGGGAATCTGTGGGAGAAGTTTTTGAAATATCAAGCATGCTGACTAAACTGGATAACCTCTACCGGGCCGGGAGGAGCACAGGCTCCTCTCTTGAGAAATGCCCTCATATCATATAGTATAATACCAGAGACTGCTGAAAGTTTGAATAAAACAATTTCCATGAAAATTCTTCTGGTTAATCTGCCCTGGGTAAAAGACGGGCGGTGGGGAGTGAGAGCTGGCTCTCGCTGGCCTCACATAAAAGACCCGCAGACTGAAGGTGATTACCAGCCCTATCCTTTTTACTTAGGATATGCCGCCGCCTTACTAAAGAGAGAGGGATTCGAAGTTTGCCTGCTGGATTGCTTGGCTGAGAAAATAGATACTCCCGTATTCCTGCAAAGAGTAAAAGAATTTTCCCCGGATTTAATATTCAGCGAGGTATCCACGGTTTCCCTAAAGAACGACCTGGAAATACTCTCCCGCTTACAGGAATACCCCCTGGCAATAGGCGGAGCAGACTTCAATATAAGAAATCCCGCTTTCTTAAAGCAGCACTCATTCCTGGATTTTGTGCTGGTAGGAGAATACGAAGTAACGCTTTACGAATTAGCTAAAAACCTCCGGGAAGACAAAAACCCGGAAGAAGTGGAAGGAATAATCCTCAGGGAGCCAAACAACAAAATAAAAGTTGCTCCCCCCCGTCCCCTGCTGAAAGACCTGGACTGGCTGCCCTGGCCGCTCAGGGAAGAGCTGCCCATGGAAAAGTATATTGACCTGCCGGGAGGATTACCCCTTCCCTCCTGCCAGATGTGGACCAGCCGCGGCTGTCCATTCCAGTGTATATTCTGCGCCTGGCCGCAATTGATGTACGGGGGAAACAGGTTCCGCGCCAGGGACCCGGTGAAAGTAGTGGATGAGATGGAATTTCTCATTAAAAAAATGCACTTCCAGTCCATATACATTGATGATGATACAACCAACGTAGGGAAATCCCGCATGAAGAAGCTTGCCCGGGAGATATTGCGCAGAGGATTGAAGTTTCCCTGGGCAATCATGGCTCGTCCCGACCTCATGGATGAAGATGTGCTGGAAATACTGCGGGAAGCAGGCCTGCATTCCATAAAATACGGGGTGGAATCCGCCTCCCAGGAAATACTTGACAGAACCAATAAAAAGATGAACCTGGAAAAAGCAGAGCGGATGATAAGATTCACCCGGGAGCTGGGGATAAGAACACATCTTACCTTTACCTTTGGCCTGCCGGGTGAAAGCAGGGAAACCATAAAAAGAACCATTGACTTTGCCCTTTCCCTCAATCC
>JALUVB010000086.1 GCA_027021085.1 bacterium | reverse complement strand
TCCTGCCGGAAGCGGGGGGGAAACCTTTACCTAAGATTCAACTGGCACAACCTGCCGCTTCTTGTCTCGTTTCGGCTACGCAGTATCCCGGGAGGAATTAATCTAAAAGCTACCCTGAAGACTTTTAGAAAACTACGCATCCAGGAAGCTAAATTTGTTATCCATCTCTCGCATCGCTATCTCCACTGGTTTACCGAAATGGAAAACGGGAAATTCCCTCTTCCCTCAAACTGGGAAGAAATACCACTTGTTCATCCCTGGGTTAGATGGATAGGGGTGAGAGAATGTGGTGAGGGCAGTGCCC
Source organism: bacterium (assembly GCA_027021085.1). GTDB lineage: Bacteria > CAIJMQ01 > CAIJMQ01 > JAADFP01 > JAADFP01 > JAADFP01. The sequence goes on along the minus strand of JALUVB010000086.1, from coordinate 3,711 downwards.
TTCTCCCTGCCCTCTCCCTGGAAAGCATAGAAGAAGGCAGAATAGGGATGGAGAACTCTCCTCCCCTGCTAAACACCCGTATCCTGAAAATTTCTCTCCCCGAGAAAGTATTCCCCCCGGGAGATTCCTGCCTTACCGCTTTAAACCTCCGGCTGGGAAATTCTAGGGAAGAGGTGTTCCCGCCAAAAAAAGCGGCCAGAAGGTCAATACCAAAACTCATAAAAACAACCCTCCAGCTGGAAGGAGTAAACGGAGTCCTGAGAAGAGGAGTAAAGCATCTCAAACCCTCCTTTTATCTGAAAAATTCCCTTACCCTAGCAGGTATATTCCAGGGTAAAAAAGCCTACCAGGGGCCCTCGTTCGTACAAATCGATGTTACCAATATGTGCAATAACCAGTGCATAGGATGCTGGTGCAACTCGCCCCTCCTGAAAGATAAAAAAATGCCGGAAGAAGTAAGACAACAGACTCTACCTCTGTCCCTGCTCAAGGAGCTGATAGATGAACTGCATGCCTCCGGCTGTCAGGAAATCTATTATTCCGGCGGAGGCGAACCTTTCATGCACCCCCACATGCTGGAAATTGCCCGTTATACCAAGGAAAAAGGCCTTACCTGCTACATAAACACCAACTTCACGCTTATGGATAAAGAAAAGATAGATGCGCTTATAGAGATAGGCGTAGACCATCTCACGGTAAGCATTTGGGCAGGCACTTCCCGCACCTATGCACTTACCCATCCCGGGAGAACAGAAGCAGATTTCGAGAGGATAAAAGATAACCTCTCCTATCTAAACAAAAACAAGAAAGGCTTTCCCCTGGTGAAAATCTACAATGTTATATTCAACCTGAATTACCAGGAAATCGAAGAAATGGTTGAGCTGGCGTGGGAGACCGGTTCAGAATCTGTAGAATTTACCGTTATAGATACTATCCCGAATGCCACCGATATCCTGCTTCTCAGCGAAGAACAGCAGAAAGAGCTGATAGAAATCTGCAATAAGCTAAAGAAGAAAAGGGAAGAAGGCTGGGCAAGAGAAGTGGTGCTCTTCAATTTTGAGCAGTTTTTCAACCGCATTTCCCAGGTGAAGGATGCGGTTAACGGACTTTATGACAGGTGGATTATCGGCAAAATTCCCTGTTACATAGGCTGGGTATTCACCCGTATACTTCCGGATGGAAATGTAAATGGGTGTCTCAAGGCACACCGTATCCCCTTGGGCAACATTTTCCAGGAAAGATTCTCTACTATATGGAACTCTCCTCCCTATCAGGAATTCCGGCATAAGACCCTCACCTTTGATAAAGATGACCCCTTCTTCTGCCTGATAGGAAACGACCCTGACTGCCAAGTAGGCTGCTACAAATCCTGCGATGACCTACAGAGAAACCTGAGAGTACACGAAAAAATTCTCTCTCTCTCTTCTTTTGAAAGATACTACCTGAAAAAGGTGGCTAAATTACTTCCTGCCGAAACAAAAGAAAACGCCAACCTCCCCCCGGATCCCCTCCTGGCCGGAATAAAGCAGGGAAGAAAAGCCTTTACCGGCCCGGAACAGGTGGTAATTGACCCCACCAACCGGTGCAACCTGAGATGCATAAGCTGCTGGCTCTACTCCCCCCTCCTGCAAAAAGACAGGCCCTCCCCGGAATGGCTGCGAAAAGAGCTGCCCAGGGAAACTCTTCTGAAATTGCTGGATGACCTATCTTCTCTGGGAACAAAAAAAATCCGCTTCACCGGCGGAGGCGAACCCTTCATGTACAAGCACCTGATGGAAGCCGTGGAATACGCGCGAAAAAAGGGGCTTGCCGTAGCCATCACCACTAACTTCGGCCTTATCTCCCGGAAGAACATAAAAAGGCTGATAGAGACAGGAATAGAAGAATTATGTATAAGCATCTGGGCTTCCAACCCGGGAACCTACACAAAAGTACACCCGCACACCTCACCCCTCTACTTCAAAAAATTGCAGGAAAACCTGACTTACCTGAAAGAAATAAAGCAGAATAAGCCCAGGGTCACCTTTGCCAATGTAATAATGAACAGCAACTTTACAGATTTTAAAGACATGTACAGATTCGGTCTGGAACACGGCGCTGATGCCCTCTACTTTACCCTGGTAGACGTATTCCCCCAGCAGACAGACAGCCTCTTATTAAAGGAAGAAGAGAGAAAAAAATTATTAAATGCAGCCTTGCAAATCAGAGAACAAAGCAAGAAAGACAACATAGAATTAGAATTCTTCCCGGGCTTCCTCCGGAGAATATCCCGCTCTCCGGAAGACTTTAGCAAAGGAGAATACGACAGAATAGAAGTAGAAAGCATTCCCTGCTACGTAGGCTGGATATTCGCCCGCATACTCTCTGACGGCAGCGTTGCTCCCTGTTGCCGGGGAGTCAAAAAAATAATGGGAAACATAAACACAGATTCCTTCCCGGACATCTGGTTTTCCCCCCCATACAACGAATTCAGGGCAAAAGCCAAGTACCTATCCAAAAGCCACCCCTACTTTAAAGAGATAGGCTGCATGAAAGAATGCGACAACCTGATGCATAACCAGGAAATACACAGGAGACTAAAAAAGGGGACAGAAAAAGGGGACAGTCCCCTTTTTTGTAAGATAAACCATTAAGAGAGAAGGAATTAGAAAAACTTCGTAAAAGTGTCAATTGGTAAGCAAGATATGGAGAGAAAGAGTGGCAGAGAAAAAAGGGGACTGTCCCCTTTTTTGCCTCCTTTTATCCAGGTAGATTTTCAGATTACGGGCAGGTGCAATGCACGCTGCATTTTCTGCCATTGCTGGAGAAATCCCCACCCGGAGAAAGAGAATCTGCCCGCGCAAACCTGGATAGATACGGCAAAAAGGATAAAGGAGCTGGCCCCGGTTGATTTTCTATGTATCGGCGGAGGCGAACCTCTTCTCTACAGGGATATTTTTAGCCTGATAGCAGGCCTGCGACGACTGGATATCCACACGGTGGTGGTTACCAACGGCAGCCTCTTTACCCGGGAAAACTGCCGGAGGATTTTAGAGGCAGGGATAAACCACATAGATTTTTCCCTGGATGATTTTCCCGAAAAACATAACCAGATGAGGGGTATGCCCGGGTTATTTGAAAAAGCCACGGCGGCTATTTCCTTATTGAAAAAGTTAAATCCTGCAATCAGCCTGGGAGTTTCCACGCTCATTTGTGCAGAAAACCTTGCGCATCTTCCCGAGTTTACCGAGTGGGTCCTGAAGGAGCTACCCGTGGACGGGATAAATTTCCAGGCTTACAACCAGCTTAGCACCTACCAGGGAAAAGATTGGTGGAGGAATGACCCCCTATGGCCTGGAGATAAAGAAGCTGTAACTCAGGTAATGGACTATCTCTCAGAGAGAGCCCGAGAGGGAGCAAAGATAGCCAATCACCCATTACAATTTGAGAAGTTTAAAAATTATTTTTTAAATCCGCTGGGGAATCTAAATATCCGGTGCCCGGCAGGCACCTTCAATTTTTCTGTCTCCTCCCGGGGAGATATTATTGGATGTATTGCGGAAGGGAAAGTAGGCAATATTAAGAACGATGACCCGGTAAGAGTTTACCAGGAGAAATTTCCTGCGGTAAGGAAGAAGGCATCTTTCTGCCGGGAAAACTGCCATTTCCTGATTAACTGCTATTTCCCACTGCACTGGAAGAGGTGGAACGAGGTGGTGAAAGACATGGTCA
>JALUVB010000085.1 GCA_027021085.1 bacterium | reverse complement strand
ATTCTCTGGTTTGGCTGGTTTGGATTTAACCCGGGAAGCACCATGGCCGCTGTTCCGGAAATTGCTCATATTGCCACTACTACGGTACTGGCTGCCTCCATGGGCGGAATAGCTGCTATGTTCACTGCCTGGAAGATGTTTAAGAAACCTGATATCAGTATGGCGCTTAACGGCGTGGTAGCGGGATTGGTAGCTATTACTGCTCCTACTGCTTTCGTTTCAGCCGGAAGTGCTATCTTAATCGGATTGGTCGGCGGGGTGTTGGTAGTGCTTTCTGTGGTCTTTTTTGACAAGGTGCTCCATATAGATGACCCGGTGGGTGCAGTCTCCGCTCACGCTATCTGTGGAGCCTGGGGAACCATTTCCCTGGGGCTTTTTGCCCAGGACATATTTGCTCCGGGCACCACGGGAAACGGGCTTTTCTTCGGCGGTGGCTGGAAGTTATTGGGTGTACAAACCCTGGGAGTAATCTCAGTATTTGCCTGGACCATGGTGACTGGATTCATACTTTTCGCTCTGGTTAAAAAGTTCATGGGGTTGAGGGTAAGCAGGGAAGAAGAGCTACGGGGACTGGATGTGGAAGAGCATGGAGTAGAATCTTACTCCGGGTTCCAGATATTTACTACCCAGTAATGAGATAAGGAGGAAAATTATGAAACTTATTATTGCCATGATACAGCCGCACAAACTGCCCGATGTGAAGAAGGCTCTTTACGAGGCAGAGGTTTTCAAGATGACAGTTACAAATGCCCTGGGGTGCGGACAGCAGAAAGGATTCACGGAAACCTACCGGGGAGTCATACACGAGGTTAACCTGCTCAAGAAAGTAAGGCTCGAAATAGCAGTAAACGAAGACTTCGTAGAGCCCACCATAGAAGCCATCATAAAAGGGGCAAAGACAGGGAAAATCGGGGATGGCAAGATATTCGTCCTCGACCTGGCTGAGTGCATAAGAATCAGGACAGGTGAACGCGGTCCTGAGGCTATTGGGTAAACTATAAGCAACAGCGGTCCTGGAAGAAGCCTCCTCCCTTTTAAGGGGGGAGGCTTCTTCTCTTCTATCCTTGACGAAAACCTCGTTTACCTCTATTCTGTAGTAAGAGAGAAGGGAACTTTCCCGGATTAAAATTGTCTAAATGAGCAAAGAGATAAAGGATAGGGAAGATGATGTTTTGATAGGGGCTTTTCTGGATGGTAAAAATGATGCATTTGACAAACTGGTGCTTAAGTATAAAGATAGAGTATTCAACCTGTGTTATCGGATTTTGGGGGACTACGAAGAGGCAGACGATTGTGCACAGGATGCATTTGTGAAAATGTATCGTTCGTTGCACAGGTTTAGATTTGAGGCGGCTTTTTCCACCTATCTTTACCGAATAGCGGTTAATACCTGTAAGAATAAGCTGAAGTCAAAGGAATACCGCTATAGCAGAAAGATGGTGCGCCTGGCTAACCCTAAAGAGGAGGGAATGCATACCATTGAGATAAGGGATGAATCGCTGTCTCCTCTTACCCAGCTGGAGAGAAAAGAAAAAGAAAATATAGTGCAGGAGGCAATCAACTCTCTTCCCCCAGAGCAGAAAAACCTGGTGGTACTGCGGGATATTGAGGGGCTTTCCTACGAAGAGATAGTAAGAGTAACCGGGTACAAGCTGGGCACAGTGAAGTCAAAGATTGCCCGGGCACGAGAAAAGCTCAGGGATAAATTAAAGGGGCTGATTTAGCATGAAGTGTAGAGAAGTTAAAAAGCGCTTATCAGAATATGTGGATGGGGTGCTGGATACCCGCCGGGAAAAGTTGATAAGAGAACATATAGCAAAATGCAAGAATTGCGCAGAGGAACTGCGTGCTTTGCAAGCATGTGTAAGCATTCTAAATTCTTTGCAGGAAATCAAGGCACCGGAAGGTTTCCAGGAAAAAGTGCAGCAGCGTATCAGAGAACGTTCTGTTTTCAACAGGATAATAAGAAAAATATTCTTACCGCTGCGCGTGAAGATTCCCTTAGAAGTGGTGGGAGTGGCTGCAACCGTGCTTCTCGTTATCTCTGTGTTTAATGTAACAGAATCGCGGAAAGAAGTTGAAAAGTTAACTTCCATATTAGAGCAGAAACCACAGAAAGAAGCTGATAAATTTCTTTCCCGGAAAGAGAAGGTCGCTTCACCCCGGGCCCGGAGTATTCCCCTCTCCCGGAAGAAGATGGAAAATATTCCGGTGGGGCAGAAAGCACCAGTTCCGGCCAGCGGGACAAAAAAGACCCTGGTCTCTGCTCTCACAGAAAGGAAAGCCGGGATAAATGAGGTAGTGCTGGTATTGAAAATCGTGGGGAAAGGGAATGGGAGCCTGAAGAAAGAAGATAAAGCTTCCCGGGGAATAAGCCCGGGAATTACTCCCATAGAATATAACAGCAAGGTGCTTCTTAAACTTAAAGAAATAGTAAAACTCGCCGAAGGCAGAATCCTTTCCGTGGAGTATGCAAAAGAGCACGGCAGAGTAAAATCAATTACCGTGCAGGTGCCGGTGAAGAATCTGCCCCTGCTTGCAGGTAAACTAAACCAGGTAGGTACACTGGCAAAATCTTTCTCCTCACTCGCAGTGAAAGAAGAAAAATTAATCAAGCTTAAAATCAATCTGCAATACAAACATCCTCTTCCACAAAAATAACGGAACTTTTTCTTGTTTTCTCTGTCTAACTAAGTAGGTAGAAAGCAAAAAAAGGAGGTAGATAGAGATGGGAGACAAAATGCTAAAAAGGGTCCTGGGAT
>JALUVB010000084.1 GCA_027021085.1 bacterium | reverse complement strand
AAAGGAGAGGGAAAGCATTTAAAAGGTTTGCCAGGGGAGGATGAATAATGTTGTAATCAAAACGGTGTGCCTTCCAGTAAAGGTAGCCTGCAGTTAAATGCACTGGTTCATCAAAAGTGGGAGATTTTTGGAGAAGGCTAAGTAATCCCTGGATAAAGAAGATGAAAAGCAGGAGAGGTACACCGAATTTCTGAATAAATAACTTCACTTTTGGGAAAGACTCTTGAAAGGACTTTCTCTTCCTTCCCTCACACCTTTTCGATAAATACCATAAAGGGAAGACCCCCAAGGGAAAAAATCTCCGTATTTTATACAATGAGCTTCCCATTTCAATATATAGTAGAAGAAATAATTGAAAAAGTGGGGTAGAGATGCATAAGTAACCCTGGGAGATGGCTGTGATTTCCAAGATAACCTATAAATGGCAAAGGGCAAAAATAAGGAAAACCCCCAGAAGCCTAATTTTTCCCACCCCCCTGGTAAAAGAGTTCTCAAAGAAGCGATAGTATATCTCCGATAATGATTTAACTTTCGGTCGTGGGAACTGTAAAGGAAAGGAAAAGCAGGAACAGTTAAAACCAAAAAGCCTCCCGGCTTCAGTACCCGCATAAATTCTAACACCGCTTTATTGTCGTCTGGTAAATGTTCTAAAACATCAAAGGCGGTTAATAAATCGAAAAAATTGTCCGAGAAAGGAGTTTTCATAACATCAGCAACAATCTTCATTTTATAAAGATCTGGTGCTATTTCCTGTAGTACCGCATCATTCTTATCCAGAATATAAACTTCGCCATATTTTTTAAGAATAGTTAGCTCCTCTCCTGTCCCCACACCCAAAGAGAGAATCCTCAATTTCCTGGAAGTAGGTATCGCTCTCAATAATGTATCTATTAGTTCAAGCCGAGACCTGAACCAGAAATATTCTTCACTTAACCCCATTTCAAAATCCTTGTAGTCCATTGCTGAAGATATTATACTATATTATGGTTCTCAAAAATAAAAAAATCCCCATCTTTGTTTTATTCCCCCTATTTTCTCTTTTTCTTCTCTTTATTCTTGCCTTATTTCTTCGAGGAAAAACTTTCTATCTGATGGATATTTCATTTTATTTTTATCCGGTGAAATATTTCCTGATAAACGCACTTCAAGAGAAAGGTTCCTTTCTCTGGAATCCTTATGTTCTTTTAGGTGCCCCTTATAATTTTTACTTCTCAGGAGGAGGGCTCTTCAATCCTATAAATTTTATTCTTTTTCTATCTTCTTCATCCATGGCATTCACTACTTTCATCCTTTTTTATGTTTTTTTATCGGGTGTAGTAATGTATGTTTTAGCTAATGAACTTGTGAAAGAGAGTAAAATAGCTTTTTTTACAGGAATTGCTTATATGTTCAGCGGATACTTTTTAGTTCAGATGGTACATCTGGATATTTTCTGTTTTTTAGCTTGGATTCCCTTAATTTTATTTATATCCTTGAAAGCAGGTAAAAATAAGAATTTTGTGTACATATTGTTGTGCGGGATAATCACTACTTTTTCTCTTACTCAATCTCAGCCTCAGGTAGTTTTTTACTTTTTTATCATACTGGGAGTGTTTATCATTATTAATTTCTGGCAAGATAAAAAGGGCATATTTTATGCGATTTCAGGGATGTTCTTGGGAATTTTGCTCACTTTACCCCAGTGGTTGCCTACATGGGAATTAACCCAGCTATCTGTCAGAAAAGGAGGCTTAACCTACGAAGAAATGACTTCCTTTTCTCTCTTTCCCTATCATCTTTTAACCGGAATTTTCCCCCATCTTTTTGGGATATATCCGGAATATATAGGCAAGCCTTACTTCTGGGAACAGTACTGGTATTCAGGAGTTGTGGTGCTGTTCTTTGCAATAATCGCGGTGTGTTATAGAAAAGAGAGTCGGTATATCAAGTTCTTTGCTTCCATAGTGCTTGTCTCTTTTATTCTGGCACTGGGTAAGTACACCCCTCTCTATCGATTGCTCGTATATTTGCCTGGCTTTAATTACTTTCGCGTACCTGCCCGCTGGCTCTCTATAGTGAACTTTTTGTTACCACTCCTGGCGGCATTTGGACTAAAAATTTTTAAAGAGAAAGCGCAGGAAGAAAGAATGAAGCGGTTGGTCAAGAAGCTGGGTTTCACAGGAGCGGGCATTATCTTTTTTTCCTTTCTTTTTCTTCTGCTAAAACCGTTATTCTTACCCAGATTCAAGGCTGTAATAGTTAATATGTATTATGGAAAGCTACCTTCCTTTGGATTACTTAAAGGTATAGGAGGGGGAGAGACTATTGATTACTACTTTAGAGTAATGGAAAAGTTTTTTGTTTTTCTTAAAAAATCACTTTTATCGTTTACCGTTATCTTTTCTGCTATTTTCTTTACCAGTCTTTTGTTTCTCAAGGAAAAAGTTAGCTTTAAGACATTTTCCTTCTTTGTCATTTTAATACTCACCACTGACCTTTTGTATCATAATATACCTCTCAACCCTGTGAGAGAAGGAGAGTATTTCTTAAAGCCTTCCTACAGCGAGAAATTTATCCTGCAAGATAAAAGTATTTATCGGATTCATTCCCCCGAGGACCCTGGGGAAGTAAGCCTAGAATTATTCTGTTTATATGGAAGCATGAGAAAGATTCCTTCTTTGGGTAGCACAGCCTACTTTAGTTTAAGTATCCAGCGTTATGAGGATCTGAGGAATGCCTGGGAAAAGGTAGAAGAGAAAATATTGGGTAGATATAATGAACGGAACTATCTGGGAGCAAA
>JALUVB010000083.1 GCA_027021085.1 bacterium | reverse complement strand
TTCATTAAGCCTGAAAACTGCAAATTTTTTGCCTGCTAACCCGGGGAGGGATAGGATAATTTCTTCGTATACGTCGGTGGAAAAATTCATCAATCCCAGAATTATTTTATCTTCCAGGGATATATAAACTGGCTGAACATAGGGAGCATTGATTACGGCAGCAGGCAATTCCTTCCTGGCAACCCATGAGAAGAGATTTCTCAGCTGGGCCTTTCTTCTCGGATTCAAGAAAAGGTTTCTCGCTCCAGGATATTTTTCGGGTGAGTAGGCGAGTATACCAAATCTCTCTCCTGCGACGTTTTCATAGCATACCACTGCGGGGCTGATTTTCCTCCCACTTCTGTGTTCTATGGCAGAAAGAATTTTTGCCTTTCTATCCACTGTCTCTATCTTTTTGCTAAGCACAAACTCCTTGGCTCTGTAGGGAAAATATTCGTAACTACCGCCCCATTGAGCGTGAAAATTCATATAGTCTTTAAAATGTTCCACGTAAAGGTCATCTTCCAGATTAAGCGTTTCCTTGACCCGAATTCCAATACGCTCTGAATAGCCCAGATGACACAGGCATTCTGCCGCTCTTATATCCATGACCGCCCCTCTGGATAGTATTGAGTCAATTTCTTCTTTTTTAAAGGCAAGGATATCATCACCGGTGAGGAATATAAAAGGGGTTTCTTCCCAGTCAAAGCCCAGCGGGAGGCCTAAAAGAGGGATATAGTTGTCCCAGTGTCTCGGGTCAATGATTGCAGCAGGCCCTGGCTCTCCGCTTAGGGGTCTCCTTACCACAGGGCTCTCTTTGTGTAACAAAATTCCTATTCCCCGGGCACGTGTGCCTATGGGGACCAATTCCCTCAGTGCCTGGAAAAAGTGCTGTCTTTGGGCGAGCATCTCTATAATTTCCTCTCCTTCCGCCAGGGGATTACCCAGGATATCGAAAATATCAAGGGCTAAGTTATCCATCCCATTTAGCAAACAACCGGCCATCTGGAGGAAAGTAACCCGGGCGGATTTGGCAAATACCGTGTAATAATCATTTTCAATTTCCGGGTATAGTTCTACATCCCGGGAAAGGAGATTCCGCGCAACGGCCGGCTGGGAAAAACAGCGAGGAAGAAGTTTCAATTCTATTTCCTCATACATGGGCATCTGGGGACGATAAAGAGGCTGAAGGTCTCCGGCAAAGGCGTGAATTACCTTGTCAATATCGCATCCCCAGAGAGAATGTGGCACAATTGAGGACATTAATCCTACCCTGGTTTTAGGACTCACTTCACGCACTGCTTCTCCCAGTAGCCTGGCGAGATTGACCAGGGATTCGTTCAATACCTGGTGAAATGCTTTCCTGACAGGGTCAGGATGAAAGGAGGGGGAGAAAATAAAACTCCTCAGTTCTTCAAGAGTAACCTTTCTTCCCAGGTGCTTTTCCAGGGCGGTAAGATGCAGGGGGCAGAAACATCCCATGCCCCCTCCGGTAATAAACCGGAAATCATCATCCACAAAAAGTATCCGGGGTTTGACCCGGGCGTAGTATTTATAAGCCCGGAGAAGATATTCCTGAAGATTCTTATCTAAAGGGCAGGCAGAGGAGTGTGATTCTTTTCCTTCAAACGTTACCTGGCGCTGGAAGGGGAATTCTTGGGATAACTCTTTCGGGAAGCAAATATGCCCCAGGGTTTGCAATACGTTGACGCTTACTTCAATCCCCTCAGAGCGTAGAATTTCAGCCCATTCTATCATCCGGCTGCTGTAATTCTCTACCTCTCTCAGCGGGATGAAAGAAGGCATAGTCCGGTAACTGGTGGTGAAGAGCAGGACTTCTCGACACCCGGTTTTCTTGCAGTAAGATACTACGTCATTTAACCGTTCCCGGGCTTTATCCAGCGGGATGTAATACCTCAAAATATGTTTCATGGTATCGCTGTTTTTTTACTTCCTATAAGGTTATCACAGTTGGAAGGATAAAAAAACCATGAATT
>JALUVB010000082.1 GCA_027021085.1 bacterium | reverse complement strand
GGAGGGAGCAGCCTTCTGCCGGAACGCGGGCCCGGGCAGGATAACTCAATATTCATACTTTTTTCTTTATATTATCAATCAGTGGGATGGTTGAGCCAGTTAACCATTATTGCCAGGCAAGCGCCGAATTACCAGACCTTGTGGTGAAGTTGGAGAGATATTTTCTTCGCTGCCTTCATACAGTTCTCCTGACCTGAGCAACACTCACCTTCTCAATACGAGCAAAGTAATGGAATGTGCCGGGAAAGAATAGGTTATCTTTGAGCCAATTTTATCGAGTAAGCCCTCTGTCACTTTGCAGGCTTCAGGGTTATATTTGTTATTGCTGATGCTATCGCCATCTGGCAATAAGGCATAACCCATGGGTTCAGCTCCACTGATGGTATATATCCTCCCCTCGGTAGGCTGGTAGTCACCCAAACCAATGAAAGACTCAATTGCCTCAGTATGGTGGCGATTGACCACGCTGATGGTCACTGAACTTTTATCTTCACTCAAGGTGGCAGAGACATCCAGGTAGGGCACCTCCCGTTCCTCCCTGTACCTTGACGAGTTACCGGTGCTGAATTCCTCTCTGGGGTCAATAATCTCCGGAGCATCAGCCACATTGTATTTCTCTACCTCGCACCGGATATTCAGGGCAATATTATGATGCAGTTTACGATATAACTTCATAGGCCAGTAAATGGGTTGATAATAACTCCCTTCTAGAGTGGCGAAGATTGGGGCAAGCACATTGACTAACTGGGCCATATTAGCCATTTTTACCCAGCGGGCATGGCGTTGAAAGAGGTTCAATATGCAACCTATATACAGGGCATCCCGCAGGTTGTAAAATTCATCCAGCATGTCTTCTCCTTTACGGAAGTATTTACTCGCCTGCTGGCGGTTCCCTATCTTACGATACCATACATTCCATTCATCAACTGAAATAGCTGGTCTGGCCTGACTATTGAATTTTTTCTGCAGGGACATGATAACCCCTTCCAGGGCTCGCAGGTCCCTCTCCATAACCTGCGGGGCGGCTAACAAGCCATAGTAGGAATCGTCTCCATCGTAGCGATGAAGGGAGATGTAATCAAGTATATCCCGATGATAGATACCATAGGACCAGAGAGATTCCAGGATGGTACGGTCCCAGTCAGGGTTATTAGCTCCACAGGCAATCACCTTTATCTCCGGGTCCACGCACTTCATCATCTTGGCGGCTTCAAAGGCTACCTTGGCATAGTCTTCTGCATTTTTATGCCCTAATTGCCATTTGCCGTATATTTCATTTCCCAGCCCCCAGTATTTTACCTGGAAAGGTTTATCTCTCCCGTTCTTGCGCCGCAGGTTAGCCCAGTAGGTATCCGTGGTAGAGTTGCAATATTCCACCCAGGCACTGGCTTCTTCCGGTGTACCCAGTCCCAGATTTACGCAGACGTAGGCATCAGCCCCAATTCGACGGATAAGTTCCATAAACTCATGGGTGCCAAACTGGTTGGATTCCACCGTATCCCAGGCAAGTTCCCTCCTTTTAGGCCGATCCTCCTTTGGGCCGATGCCATCTGTCCAGTGGTAACCGGAAACAAAATTCCCGCCTGGCCAGCGCAGAATGGGAACCTCCAGTTCTTTAATCTTTTCCAACACGTCCAGGCGAAACCCTTGCTCATCTGCTAACTTTGACCCCGGTTCATACACCCCCCCGTAGATGGCTCGCCCCATGTGCTCAATAAACTGGCCGTAGATATGGGGGTGCACTTTGTCAATTACCCGGTTGAGGTCAATGTAAATTTTTGCCATTCTTACTCCTCCTTATTTATCCATAAAAGATGTGATCCCTGCTCTTCCGAACAGGATTTATCTTCTCACAGAAACAGCAGGATTTCAATCCTCTCACCATAGCACCAACTTTAACTTTACAACAGATTTGGTGTATCCTTCCGGAACCAGATAAAGGAGATTAAGTATAACGCTATGTGCAACTTTTAAGGTTAACTGTCCGGAATGCCCTGCCCGTCCCTACCCCGATTTATATCGGGGGAGAACAGGAAACCAGGATTACCAGGACAGCAGGGTACCAAACCCCTATTCACTCTTCACTGTTCACTGCTTCCCCAGTCTCCAGTCTATGGTCTACAGTCTAAAGTCCAAGAGTTGTGAGTCACCAGTTCTTAGTTGTGAGTTCCACCTCTCACTCCGCCTACATCCTGCATCTTCCCTCGCTACCCGCTACTCGCTACTAATTATCCGTCATTCAAAAGAAAAGTCGCACATGGCGTTAAAGTCTAAAGCCTGAGAAGGTGGGGCTGGTCAGAGAGGAACTTCCTCTAAGTATTCGGGGACAACCGTGGCACTTTTGAGCTTTTCTTTCAGAAGCTGGGCAAAATCCTGCGAGGCCTCTTCTTCCCCGTGCACCACGAATATTTTCCCCGGGGTATTTTTAAAGCTTGCTGCCCATTTTAAGAGCTCATCTTTATCTGCATGGGCAGAAAACCCATTTATCTTTTCTATCCTGGCCAGCACGGGGTAAATCTCTCCGTGAATTCTCACTTTTTCCTTCTTTTCCAGGATTTCTCTTCCCAGTGTTCCCTTTGCCTGGTATCCCACAAACAATACCGTGCTTTCCGGCCTGGTAATGTTGTTGCGAAGGTGGTGTTTTACTCTTCCTCCTGTACACATGCCCGAGCCAGCCATGATAATGGAAGTGCCTTTTATATGGTTTATTGCTTTCGATTCTTCTGTTGAGCGGGTTAATTTAAGGAGTGAAAAGTTGAAGGGAGATTCCTTACTGTCCAGGAAAACCTTGGTTTCTGGGTTAAGGTATCCTGCATGTTTTCTAAAGACTGCAGTTACATCTATGGCCATGGGGCTGTCCAGGAAAACCAGCAGGTGGGGGATTTTATCCTCTCGTAAAAGTTCGCTCAAGTAGTAGAGTAATTCCTGCGTTCTTTCGATGGCAAAGGTGGGGACCACTACGTTTCCTCCCCTTTTTTTGGTCTCTACTATTACCTCCTGGAGTTTTTCTCTGGAGACTTCCTGTTCTTCGTGCAACCTGTTCCCGTAGGTGGATTCCATGACCACGTAGTCTGCTTCCCGGAAAGTTGTGGGGTTGCATAGAACCGGTTTATCCCATCTCCCTATATCTCCTGAAAAGATTATGGTTTTTTCCTTTTCCTTGCCTTTCACTTTTATTTCAATCATCGCAGAGCCTAAAATGTGGCCTGCATCGTGAAAGGTGGCTTTTATCTCCGGAGTAATCTCGAATTCTCTGCCGTATGGGAAAGTGGCAAAATGGGGAAAGACATTGCGGGCATCTTCGATAGTGTAGAGTGGAACCTCCGGGTAGTGCCCCCTTCTTCCTTCTTTTTCATGCCTTTTCTTTTTGAATGCGGCATCCTCTTCCTGCAATTTGGCAGAATCTAAGAGGACTATTTTAGCAATCTCCATGCTGGGAGGAGTGCAAAAAATATTGCCCCTGAAGCCTTCGCGCACCAGTTTTGGCAGGTATCCGCAGTGGTCAAGGTGGGCATGGGTTAGGATTACTGCGTTTATGCTGGAGGGAGGCACGGGAAAATCTTCCCAGTTGCGAAAGCGGAAAGCTCTCTCCTGGAATAAACCGCAGTCGATTAAAACCCGGCAATTTTCGTTTTCCAATAGAAATCTTGAGCCGGTAACGTTCTGGCTTGCCCCGAGAAATTTAATTTTCATCTGGAAAGAAACCTTGCCACGCCTGCCTGGTTGTTATCCCAGTCCAGGACTACATCGGCTATTTTTTTAACTTTTTCCTTTGCATTTGATAAAGCCACACCAATGCCGGCAAATTCCAGCATTTCAATATCGTTTTCCCCATCACCGAAAGCAATGATATTTTCCCGGCTAATCCCGTAGAATTCGGATATTTTCTGGAGCCCGATTCCCTTATCTGCCCCTTTATTCAGAAATTCCAGGTACTCCGGGTTGGTTTTAACCAGGTTTATTTTCTCTCCCAGTTTCCGCATAAAATGCTCGTACTGGAAGTCTCGCGTGCGGGATATATCTTCATGGGCAGTATCTGTGATGAGGATTAATTTAGTGGGTGCATTACCTTTAAGCTTTCTCAGGTCCTTTAAGAAATGGAAAGTGGCCCCGGTCTGGCGGGAGTAAATCAGGGCATATTTCCGCAAGTATTTATCTTCCTGGGCATAGAGGGTGTCGTTTAAGTAGTAGTTTAGATGGAACCTATGCTGGAGGGAGTAGTCTATTAGCATATCCCCGTATTCAGGAGGCAGTGGATTATGGTAAATAATTTCTCTGTTTTCTCTCTTTCTTGCTCTTACCATGGCTCCGTTGTAAACAATAAGAGGGCAGTCAATACCCATAATCTCTCCTGCAGGTGCGACGCAGTCAGTCATTCTGCCCGAAGATAGGGCAATAATTGTGTTGTTTTCTGCCAGGGCCTGTAATACTTTTACGTTTTCTTCCGGTATATTCCCCTGGTCGTCAAACAATGTGCCGTCCAGGTCAAGGGCTATCAGCTTGATATCTTGCCTGGCAAGGAAGGGGCCCTTAGGTTTTTCTAACTGCAAACACATATTATCTTTGAGTAGAGAAACGCTGCAGAAATATTTCCTCTTCATCAAATAAATTAATTCTAAAAGCTTCTTTTAAGCTCTCTCTGGGAGTTTTAACTTCAGTTCCATTGTATGCAAGATAGATTTTCAGGGCTTTCCATAGCAATTCAAATGTAAATTCAAATCTTTGAATTACACCATCTTTGTCCAGTTCATCTTTAGCTTCTTCTGCTCCTTCTCTTAGTGCTTTCTCTATTTCTTCTGTTATTTCCCGCCGTTTTCTTATATCAACTTCTTCTTTGTCTATGGCTATATCAAAGTCAGAATTTTTATGAAATCTTTCTTTTGCCCTGGAACCAAAAAGTATAATCCTGTCGGGGTCAAGCTCCTTTTTCAAAATATCTATTATCTTCCTCAATATTTCACTCTCTCTACGGGAAATGTCTTTACCCGTCTATATCTTCTGCTTTAAATATAACAGAAGAAGAGCAAAAGTCAAACAGAATGGCAGTGGAGAAGTGGAGAATAGACGTTAGACTGGGGAAGCAGTAAATAGTGAATAGTGAACAGTAAACGGTAAGCAGTTAATGGTAACTTGGTATCCTGGTTTCTTGGTAAAGGGGATAGTTTTTGCAAGAATGACAAGAAACCAGTGCGCATGTCATACCTGCGAAAGCAGGTATCCAGGATTTTAGACCTTAGACCATAGACCTGAGACTTTAGACTGGGAGATGGTGAATAGTAGCGGGTAGCGAGTAGTTAGTAGTGAGGGGAAGATAGTAAACAGTGAACAGTAAATAGTGAGTTGGCCCCCCATATCATGTGTCTTTCCCGTCTAATGTCTATAGTCTAACATGGAGGCATAGGTGCCAATTTATATCCCGCGTCTCTCTCAGGCGGGGATTTCTTCCACCCCAATCTCCAGTTCGTAGTTTATTTCCTCTCCGGGAGCTAAATACGGCAGTAATCCTTTTTTCTTCAGTTCTTCACGGGGTAATAGTAACGTATTTGAAGGTTCAATTCCTACCACGTAATTCCCTTCTCCCATCATCTTCCATTCCACAAAGTACGGCAGGACTTTTTTGGGATAGATTAGATATACTTTAAGTTTCAGCCCCGGGTTTACAATAGATACTTCTGCCTTTCCCTGGCTATTTTCTTCTATGTCCAGAAAGTAGCATTTTTCTCTGAAACCCGGGACAGGAGAGCTGAATTTGTCAAAGTTTTCCCTGTCTTTTTCTGCTTCTTCATCTCTGGGGGTACATTCTTTGACATTTGCCTCCAGGTAGGAACCGTTATCTATCAGAGGAAAACCGATATTTACGTGATAAAGAATTATATGGGGAGTTTTCTGGAAACTTTCGTTCCTCACCGAATCAGCTATGAATAGACGGTTTTCTCCTGCCCTGCTCCCTATCTTTCTCCTTAAAACAATATTTTCTCCAAACATCCTGCTTTCCCTCACTTCGCCGGTTACTCCTAAATACAGTTTCTCATCTTTCCATTCCCGCTGCAGTGAGATAATTTCTGCCGGTATATGCGATATTCTTCCGTGTAAACCTATCTCTTCATTCCCTTCTGTTGCGGGCACTCCAGCGTGGGTCAATCCGCAGGTTACTAAGAGGCCTCCTGTGAAACTTCTCAGCCAGCCAAATTTGCGAGGGTCGTAATAGGAAGGATGAACCAGGCCGGGAGAAGCCTGGAAGGAGAGTGGAATTCCCCGGTAAGAAGCCCTGCCAATATCCATGCCCCGGGATAGGATAACTTCAAATGCAAATCCGGAACCCGTGTAAACTTCTGCCATTTCTATTCCTTCTCCTCTTCCTTCGGCCAGCCTTACCCGTCTAATCCCGGCCAACTGTTCTATCCTTCCTACTCTTTTCAGTAATTCCTTTTTGGGGTAATCGCGATTGGAAAACTGTATCATTGTGCACCTCCTTTTCTCTCCATTATTATACACTTTCCCTCTTGCAGTATATGTTCGTTTATGGTATACCTTACCCTGATAGAACTTTGGATAACAGAAGAAATTCTTCCGTTAAAATTAGATAAATAAAAGGAGAAGTTTATTCATGCAGTACTCTAAAAAAGTAATGGAGCATTTTATGAATCCTCACAATATGGGAAATATTGAATCTCCCGATGGGGTAGGAAGGGTGGGAAATCCTATCTGTGGGGACCTTATGGAAATCCAGATTAGAGTAAAAGAAGGGAAAATAGAGGATATTAAGTTTAAAACTTTTGGCTGTGCGGCGGCTATTGCCACTTCCAGTATGATAACCGACCTGGCAAAAGGAAAAACTATAGAGGAAGCGCTGGAAATTAGCAGGAATAATGTGGCAGATGCCCTGGAAGGTTTACCGCCCATAAAAATGCACTGTTCAAATTTAGCCGCGGATGCTCTTCATTCGGCTATAAAAGATTACCTGTCCAGGCAGAAGAAGGCAGGGGCGGAAAAATAGACAGGTTGGCTTTTATTCGCATCTTTTACTGGCCTTCCATAGCCGCCTGCTTTCATAGACAATAAAGCTGCTCCATAAGATGCTTCTTCCTGGTAAGGGCTTAACTTTAAATCCATCTGAAAAGTCTGCTGTATTATTTCCTGTAAGACTTTATTCCTTTTTATGGCATTTCCTGAACCGATAATGAATCTTCTCTCCTTTCCCATCTTCTTATAACACTCGTAAAGTATTCTTACCATACAGTGCTAAGACAGAGAGCTTGGAAGTGCCTACATCTATTCCCAGATAAACGCTCATGGTGTTGTTTTGAAGGCTTCTCCGCCTTTAAAAAAATGTTTTTCCAGTAAGAACCAGTAGGCAAGCAAGTTTTCCTCCATAGCTTTGATATCTCCGAACTTGCTTTTTATAATTCCGTAGAATTTCTGATTATGCCTTCTTTCCACCCGGTGGAGCACCTCGTGAAAAAGAATATACCGTACCAGCTTCTCGGGCAGAAGCCTGAGAAGAGAATTCACTGTAATATGGCCATCTCCTCTGCAGCTACCCCATTTGCTCTTCATCTTCCGGAAGGTAATTTTAGCTATTTTTACCTTCAATTCTTCTGCATACTCCTCTATTATGCAGGAGGATTTCTCCTTGAATTCACTTAAATCGGTGGAAAAGTCAAGGTGCAGCTCTTTTGATTTCTTCAAAACGCGGGCAATAAAGGCACTCTTTTGAAATATCCACTTTTGATGCCGGATGAGTAATTCTTTCTCCTTCCGGTAACCCCTGGGCAGAATGACCACTAAATCTCTGCTTTTAAATTCAAGCCGGGGATACCTAACCGGGCGATACACTTTCCTGTACTCTATCTCCCGGTCAAAGATTCTAATATTCTCCGTATCTTGCCAGTTTTTGATAGGTTCCTGGGACTTGCTCATTTTTCCAGGATTATATCCCGGAAGGAATATAAACCGGGTGGCTGGTGGGTTAGCCAGAGTGCTCCTCTCCAGGCTCCCCGGGCAAAGGAGAGGCGTGATTCTGCTGTATGGACAAATTCCAGCCTTTCCCCTTCTGTGGCAAATATTACTCTATGTTCTCCTACTACGCTTCCTCCCCTTAGGGCGTGAATGCCAATCTCTTCCCTGTTTCTTTCCCCGGTTTTCCCTTCTCTCCCGAATACTGCCACCTCGGATAGATTTTTTCCCCGGGCAGAAGCAATGATTTCTCCCAGGGTAAGGGCAGTGCCCGAGGGAGCATCTTTTTTGTGACGGTGGTGCATTTCCACGATTTCTGCCTCGTAGTCGGGAGGCAGTTTTTTGCTTATCTCCTCCAGGATGTGGAACAACAAATTCATACCGAAACTCATGTTGGAGGAGAAGAGGATGGGAATTGTTTTGCCTGCTTCTCTAATTTCTTCTCTTTCTGCCGGGGAAAATCCGGTTGTCCCAATCACCATGCTTATCTTCTTTTCCCGGGCAATACTTAAATGTTCCAGGCTTGCCCGGGGTGAGGTAAATTCCACGATTACCTCTGCTTCAGGGATATTTTCCCCGGACGGGCTTACTGTAATCCCCCCGATTTTTTTGCCCAGAGCAGGATGGCCTGTTTTTTCCCATAGGGCGACAACTTCGATTTCCGGAAAGTCTTTTGCGCTCTCCATAAGCGCTCTTCCCATTCTCCCGCCTGCGCCGGAAATTATTGCTTTCATATTTTCCTCCTTCCCATTGCTGGCCACTTATGATTATCACTTATTTTATCAGAAATTCAAGCTGCTCACTCACTGGCCTTGACAAAAGAGGAAGAGTGACATATCATACTTGAGCAATTGTTCAATTGTAAAGGAGGGGAGGCAGGTATGGCAGAGAAAGATATTTGCGAAGTCAAGTGTGTGGATAGGGATAAGGTTAGAGCTGTAAAGCGGCAAATGCTGCAAGAAGAAGAGGCGAACAGGCTCTCGGGAACCTTTAGTATATTGTCAGATTCTACCCGCGTTAAGATAATATTTGCCCTCTCAAGGGAAGAGTTATGTGTGTGCGATATTGCCTACTTACTAAATTTAAGCATCTCTGCAGTATCTCACCAGCTGAGAGTATTGAGAAATGCCAGGCTGGTCAAGTACAGGAAGGAGGGGAAAATGGTCTTTTATTCTCTGGATGATGAACATATCTCTACCTTGTTTAATGAAGGCCTGAAGCATATCAGGGAATAGGGGCAGGTTTTAGACTATAGGCTTGAGACTTTAGACCGGGGAAGCAATAAATAGTGAACAGTGAACAGTGAGCAGTAAATGGTGAGAAAGTAGCGGGTAGCGAGTAGATAGTAGCAAGGGGGGCAGGAAAGACTATAGACCATAGACTATAGACGTTAGACTGGGAGAAGGTAATAAGTGAATAGGTTAGCCTGTCCCGATAGATATCGGAGGAATTTATTTCGAGATTTTAGGCTTTTAATTTAGCTCCGTCCACTTATCTGGAGCTAAAGAGGAGAAATTATAAGCTGATAACCCGGAGGGACAAGAATGGAAGGTAAGAAAAATAACACGCATGATGAAAAAAATTGCCAGTGGTGCGCAGTGGATTTTTCCGAGGAAGAAGAACCCTTGCAGAAAGGGAAGAAGATAATCCAGGGAAGTATTTCTGCCCTACTGCTTGCCTTTGGATTGATTTTTGAATTACTCCTCTCGCAAGATTTAATAGCGCAGATTTCCTTCGTGCTGGTGGTAGCTATCTCGGGAAGGGAGATAATAGAGAGAGGGCTCAGGTCTTTATTCCTGAATAAACGCATAGGTATCAATTTTCTCATAACTATTGCGGCCCTGGGTGCTTTTTTAATCGGGCATGGGGAAGAGGGAGCGGCGGTTATGTTTCTCTTCTTCATCGCTGAATCCCTGGAAGATTATGCGTCTGACCGGGCCAGGCGTTCTGTCAAGGAGCTGCTGAAACTGGCTCCCGAAACGGCAAAGGTAAAAAAAGATGGTAAAGAAGTTGAACTCCATGTTCATGAAGTAAACGTGGGCGATGTAGTGGTGGTGAGGCCAGGAGAAAAGATACCCCTGGACGGTAAGGTAATTGAGGGTGGCTCAAGTGTAAACCAGGCGCCCATTACCGGCGAATCAATGCCGGTGGAGAAGAAAATAGGTGATGAGGTTTATGCCGGGACAATAAACCAGGAAGGGTATCTGGAGATAAGGGTAAGCAAGAGGTCGGAGGAGGGGATACTTTCCAAGATTGCCCGGCTGGTGGAAGAGGCGGAGAAGAAAAAATCTAAAACAGAGGCCTTTATCGAAAAGTTTGCCCGCATATACACGCCGATTGTTATCCTCCTGGCTTTGTCGGTGGCTATTATTCCCACGCTATTTCTGGGGTTACCCGCGGGTGTGTGGATATACCGGGCTCTCGTGCTTTTAGTGGTCTCCTGTCCCTGTGCCTTGGCCATATCCACGCCGGTTTCCATGGTCT
>JALUVB010000081.1 GCA_027021085.1 bacterium | reverse complement strand
CGTAATCACTCAGCACTTTGATGGCCTGTGGGAATAAAAGCGAGGTTTCAAAGCGGAAGATAAATATTAGTTTATCAATATTTCTCTTCTGTAGAAGGAAATTGAAGGGGAAGAGAGAAATTCCGTCAATAATCAGGGTGCCAAATTCAGCCTCCAGAAAGTGTTGAATTCTCTTCACCTCTTCTCCAGAGTGTGGAACTAACGAGCTGGTATCACACACGAAAGAGTAGTACCCCACCGCGTGTAGATTCTGCACTAAATGCCGGGAAAATTCTCCGAAGAGATGTCCTCTGGCCGGGAGCAGAAGCCCTGCTATGGCCTCTTTTTCTATCTTTTTCTTTGTTTCCGCAACAAATGTCCCCTTGCAGCCAGCCCGCATTAAAAGCCCTTCATTCACCAGGTCCTTGATAGCATTCGTAACTGTAATGCGGCTGACACCGTACAGTTTCATTAATTCAGGCTCAGTAGGTATCTTATCGCCCGGAGAGTAAATACCTTTCCTAATCTGTTCTTTTAAATTTTCTCTTATCTGGACATACTTGGGAGCATATTTGAGCTTTTCCATACTCATCTTTACCTTAAAGTTGAATTTCTCTAAAGCGATATATCGCTATATCTTAATCATAAAGTAATTCTTATCCTTTGTCAAGCCCGAATTGCCTCACTAAAAATCTTCCCGAAACAGGAGGGAGAAATTGAATCCAGTGAAATTAAAAAAGGCTATGGTAAGGCTTCAGAATAAATTAATCCAGGTGGTTACCTGGAAAATCCAGGGAAGGGAGAGAGTTGAAAATGTGCAGAATTTTAGATAGATTTTATATGAGGCAACTAAGAATCGGCTAATTTTACAAAAATCAGCTGAGCTAAGGTTAGGGGAACGGCCTCTGCTCCGGCGAGGCAGAATCCCGCGTGGAATATTTTCTTCCTATCTTATTTTTTTTCAGGACCCCGGAAGGAAAAAGGAGCCTGTTTCTTCAGGAATATTTCAGCGAATTTCTTTCAAAATGATATGGGTGCCATTTTTCCCTTCCAGGGCGCTTTCCAGGTTTTCCGCATTGGTTATGATGGCTCGGCGCCCCCCGTTCTCCAGGTAATAGAGCACCGCGGATATCTTCGGCCCCATACTGCCGGGAGGGAAATGCCCTTCTTGCAGATATCTGCGCGCCTGGCTGTAGGTAAGATTATTGAGAGGCTGCTGGTTTTCCTTGCCGTAATTCAGATAAACCCTGTCAACACCCGTCAGGATAATGAACAAATCCGCTTTGATATCCGTGGCCAGGAGTGCACTGGAAAGGTCTTTATCAATTACAGCCTCAATACCAACGTATTTCCCATCCTGTCTTTTGATCATTGGAATGCCTCCCCCCCCCAGTGCAACAACCACATTCCCCGCGTAAACCAAGGCACGAATCATGTGGCTCTGGATGATACGCTTGGGCTCCGGGCTGGGAACTACCCGTCGATAACCGCGGCCTGCATCTTCCATCATATCCCAATCGGGATGTTCCTGCAGTATCCGCTCAAATTCCTCCCGCCTGTAAAAGGGGCCCACCGGCTTGGTGGGTCTACTGAAAGCGGGGTCATCCTTATCCACCAGAACCTGGGTAATCATGGTTACCACATATTTGCCTGCACGACGTATGCGAAGATGGTTTAATAATTCCTGCTGCAAAAGATACCCCAGGGAACCTTCTGTCTGAGCCACTAACACATCGAGTGGCATTTCCGGTATCACATGCTTGGTCATGTCCCTCTGGATGAGCAGATGCCCCACCTGGGGCCCGTTACCATGCGTGATAACTAATTCGTAGCCTCGCTCAATAATGTTAAGAAGCCTGCTGCACATAAGGTCAGCAGATTTTCGCTGTTCTTCGATGCTGCCTTTCTGGCCTGTTTTAAAAAATGCATTTCCGCCGAAGGCGACCAGGGCTACAGAGCCCTCTTTTACTTTATCTTTCGCCTTATCTTTTCTCATTACCAAGCCTAACTGCTCCTTACCGGTAAGCGGGTGGTTTCGGCTCAAGCCAATCCACCAGTCTTTTCCGGATAGCAAAAGCAAACCAAAAGTTGCCGTAGGGATTGTAATGCCCGAAGACCTGTGCACCTGCCCTGCCGATATAAAATCGCTCCAGGAATTTATCAACGGAGAGGTTGAATACCCTGTACTCCTCCGCAGCTTTTACCAGGCTATCCACATAGAGCACGTTTTCACTTTCCAGGTACTCCACCAACTCCTGGTCAAAGCGTTGCCCTTTCTCAATAAATTCTTTCACCGTGGGAGTATCATAGCTAAGCAAAATCATCAGCTTCCTGTTTTGCTCCTTCGCCCACAGACGCAATTTATCAAGAATGTATTTTGTAGACCTGATTCCATAGGCAATGTGGAGTTTACGTGCATCCTCTGCCCGCTTCTCGGGGTCTCTTAGGTTCACCTGCAGGCCAAAGGCTTCCGCAAGTGCTTCCAGCTTCTCCACAGGAGCTTCGCCCCCTTCTCTCAGAGTGAAAAGGTGTACCACAGGGTCATCTTTAAAGACCTCGTAGTAATAATCGGCATCTGCCAATTTACGCAGGTCATCCTCATTCTGGCAGAGGCCGGGCAATTCTACAAATTCCCCCTTGTCCAGGTCATAGCGAACATGTGCCCAGGGAAATCCATGCACGGGATATGTATCTTCCCCCCCTCCCCTGGGAAGGTCCTTGTGCATCCATGCCACTCTTATCCACCGCGCCGCATCAATATTGCGCAGATGGTCATCATCCCAGATATTCAGGATTATATATTCGGCGGCCAGGTCTGTTTTTTCCACCCGCATTGCCCGGCGGTAAGC
>JALUVB010000080.1 GCA_027021085.1 bacterium | reverse complement strand
GATTACCGCTTGACGGTAGGGAGGTATTTCTTCACAAACTCCGGCCTTATTCTGCGCAGTTCGGAGGTGGGCAGCATGGTCAAGAGCTCCCAGCCCAGATTCAGGGTCTCCTCTATGGAGCGGTTTTCAAATTCTCCCTGGCTCACATACCTCCCTTCAAATTCCTCGGAGAATTTAAAGTATACCCGGTCCAGTTCACTGAGGGATTCTTCTCCCAGAATCACGGCAAGTTCCTGCACCTCTTTTCCATGGGCATAAGCTGCAAATAACTGGTTGAAAAGGTCAGAGTGGTCTTCCCTGGTCTTATCCTTTCCAATTCCCCTGTCTTTAAGACGCGAGAGCGAAGGTAAAACATCTATGGGGGGGTATATTCCCTTGCGATGGAGAGAACGGGATAGAATTATCTGTCCCTCGGTTATATAACCGGTAAGGTCCGGAATGGGATGAGTTTTGTCATCTTCCGGCATGGTAAGGATAGGCATCTGGGTTATAGAGCCTTTTTTGCCTTTAATTCTGCCAGCTCTCTCGTAAATGCTGGCTAAATCCGTGTACATGTAGCCGGGGTAGCCTCTTCTCCCGGGAACTTCCTTGCGGGCAGCAGAGACTTCTCTGAGTGCTTCACAGTAGTTGGTCATGTCCGTAAGTATCACCAGCACATGCATATCTTTAAGGAAAGCCAGGTATTCCGCGCAGGTGAGTGCCACGCGAGGAGTGGAGATTCTTTCAATGGAAGGGTCTTCCGCCAGATTCAGGAATACCACGGTTCTTTCCAGTGCCACCTCTTTCTCAAAACTTTTCAGGAAGAAATCAGCCTCTTCAAAGGTTATCCCCATACCGGCAAAAACCACGGCAAATTTTTCTTCCTTACCCAATACTTTTGCCTGCCTCACTATCTGGGCTGCCACCTGGGGATGGGGTAAACCAGAAGCAGAAAAAATAGGCAGCTTCTGTCCCCTTACCAGGGTATTCAAGCCATCAATGGCAGAAATCCCTGTCTGAATAAACTCTGAAGGGTAATCACGAGAAAAAGGATTTATAGCATTACCGTTCACATCAAGGATGACTTCAGGAATTATATCGGGCCCGCCGTCCTTAACTCTTCCCATGCCATCGAATACTCTGCCCAGCATATCCAGGCTCATTCCCACCTCTATCCCCTTGCCCAAAAACCTTACCCGGGTCCGATAAATATCTATCCCCGTGGCTCCCTCAAATAGCTGAACCAGCGCCTTATCTTCGTCTATCTCCAGCACTTTTCCCCTTCTCATACTCCCATCAGGCGCTTTTATTTCAATAAGCTCATCATACTTAACACCTTCCACTTCTTCCACCAGAACAAGCGGACCGGATATTTCCCTTACCGTAAGATATTCTTTAAGCATTGACCACCTCAAATACTTTACTTACTTTTTCCAGGAGATTTTCCATGCTTTCTTCATCCTCATTTTTTATATACCGCATACGGGAGATTTCTTCTTTCAGGGGAGAAGAAAGCGCTTCTTCCAGATTGCCTCCGTTTTCAATGTAGGCTTGCACCCGGTGATGAAATTCCAGGATAATTTTGAGCATATAAACCTGCTTTTTCAGGGTAGAATAGGTATCCACCGGGTCAAAAGCATTCTGATGCAGGAAATCTTCTCTTAAGGAACGCGCTGTCTCCAGGATAAGCCTCTCCTTGGGAGACAGGCTCTCTATTCCCACCAGTCGCACAATTTCCTGCAAGTTGGATTCTTCCTCGAGTATTCTTAGGGATTCCTTTCTCAGCTCCAGCCAGTCGGAGGATAACTCCTGCCTGAGAAATTCCTCCAGGTTATCTACATACAGAGAATAACTGGAGAGCCAGTTAATGGCCGGGAAATGCCTACGGTAGGCAAGCCAGTCTTCCAGAGACCAGAATACTTTCACCACTTTCAGAGTTGCCTGCACCACCGGGTCAGAAAGGTCACCACCCGGAGGCGAAACCGCACCAATGATGGATACACTGCCTTCCTTTTCCTCCCTGCCCAGGCAGACTACCCTGCCTGCCCTTTCATAGAACCCGGCTACCCGCTGGGGAAGATAGGCGGGATAACCTTCTTCTCCCGGCATTTCTTCCAACCTTCCCGAAATTTCCCGCAAAGCTTCTGCCCAGCGGGAAGTAGAATCCGCCATTACGGACACATGGTAACCCATATCCCGGAAATACTCGGCAATGGTAATCCCCGTATATACAGAAGCTTCCCGGGCAGAAACAGGCATATTGGAAGTATTGGCAATAAGCACGGTGCGGTTAATAAGCGGTTCGTTTGTATAGGGGTCTTCCAGCTCGGGAAACTCCAGGAGAACAGCAGCCATCTCGTTTCCCCTCTCTCCGCATCCAATATAGATTATCACATCCGCATCGCTCCACTTTGCTAACTGGTGCTGTATAACCGTCTTCCCGGAGCCAAAAGGACCCGGTACACAGGCTGTCCCTCCCTTAGCCAGGGGGAAGAAAGCATCCACCACTCTCTGCCCGGTGACCAAAAGGCTGTAAGGAGCCAACCTTCGCGTATAGGGCCTGGCACTTCTTACCGGCCATCTCTGCATAAGGGAAAGCTTTTGTTCCTCGCCATTTTCCCCTTTCAGCAATACCACGGTTTCCTCCACGGTGAATTCTCCCTCTTTTATCTCCTCCACCTTACCCGATACCCCGGGAGGCACCAGGATGAAATGTTTAAGATGCTTTGTTTCCTGCACCTCTCCTATCACATCTCCTTCTCTTACTTCCTCCCCTTTTTTTACCGTGGGGATAAATGCCCATTTTTTCTCTCTATCCAGAGAAGGCAAGCTTAAACCGCGGGTGATAAAATCTCCCACCTTCTCCCGCATCACATCCAACGGACGCTGTATTCCGTCAAATATGGAACTTAATAAGCCCGGGCCTAATTCCACGCTTAAAGGTTCCCCGGTGGAAACTACCGGCTCACCCGGACCTATCCCCGCAGTTTCCTCGTAAACCTGAATAGAAGCCGTATCCCCTTTTAGTTCTATAATCTCGCCGATGAGATTTTTCTCGCCTACTCTCACCACATCGTACATTTTCGCTTCCGGGATACCCTTGGCCACTACCAGCGGCCCTGCCACTCTTATAATTTCACCTTCACCTTTCATATTTCACTCCGATTTTTTAAAGCCTCCAGAAGAGTAGCCTCATCAACATACTCTATCCTTGCCCCTACCGGCAATCCTCTGGCTAACCGGGTAACCTTTACCGGGACCTTTTGCAGTAGCTTCTTGACATAGAGAGCGGTAAAGTCTTCATTCACCGCAATAATCACTTCTTTTACTTCGCCCTGGGAAAGCCTGGCAAAAAGCCTGGAGAAAGGAAGGGCAGAAGGATCCTTACCTTCCCAGGGAGAAATTTTTCCTCCCAGGACATAGAAAAGTCCTTTATAAACCCCTGTTCTTTCTATGGCTTCCAGCTGGGCAGGTTCTTCCACAATACAGAGAAGAGACCGGTTCCTTCTTCCGCTTCCGCATATGTCGCATACTTCCTTTTCAGTAAGATAATTACAGGAAGGGCACAGATGCACTTTTTCCTTTACTTCTTTTATAAGCCCGGCCAGTTTTTCTGCTTCTTCGTTATCCAGCAGATGAAACGCAATCCTCTCCCCGCTTCGCGGACCCAGGCCGGGAAGGCGAGCAAGAAGCTGGATAAGTTCCTGGAAACTCTGTGGATACATTATTTAGAAATCCCAAACTCCAAAAATCAAAACATTCCCGGGATAGGCAATCCGCCGGTTATCTTCGCCAGTTCCTCTGTAAGCATCTCACGCGACTTTCTAACTGCCTCGTTCACTGCGGCAATGATAAGACTTTCCAGCATTTCTATGTCGTCCGGGTTCACTACTTCCTTCTCTATTTTCAGAGAAACTATTTCCTGATTACCGTTTACCACCACCTGCACCATCCCCCCACCTGCAGTAGCTTCTACCTCCCGGCGGGATAATTCCTCCTGGATGCGGGAAATTTCTTCCTGAATCTTGTGGGCTTCTTTCAGTAGCTTCCCTATGTTCTTAACCATTGTTCTCCTTCCTCACTACTTTTGCATTAAACAGCCTCATTGCTTCCTCTACAATTTTATCATACTTTGCTTTTTTTTCTTTCTTAGACTTCTCTTCTCTGAAAATAAACTCGGGCTCCTTGCCCAATTTGCCCTTTATCCAGGCACTCAGTTTATCCTTCTGGGGAATCGTGTTGAAGTACGCAGCATTGCAGGGCATAGCAATTACTATCTTGTCTTCCTTCATTTCCCTCACTTTGCTTCCCTTTAGCACTGCATACAGAAGGTTCCCCAGTTTTTTTACTTCTTTTACCACCTGCTCCCAGGAATCTTCTTGCGGGGAAGGAGGCTTTGCTTCGGGGCGCTGCTCCTCCACCTTCTCTGCTTTCTCTGCCTTATCTTTTTTTACTTTAACTGCTCCAGCCTCTTTCCTGGACAACCTGGCCAGCCCGGCCTCCAGGGTAAGCAAGGGGGTATCGGATCTTCTGACTCTCTCTCTCAATTCCACCAGGTTTTCCATTAACTCTATCAATCTCTCTTCCCGTATATTTCTTATCTCCCGGTAGATTTCTCCCTGCAGTAAATTCCGGGTTTCACTGTCTCCTATGCCAATCTTCAGAAAGAGCACATCTTTCAGAAATTCTCCGCAATCATCCAGGAAGCCCTCCAGTGGCTTTCCCTCCTGGGATAATTCCTCTACCTTGCTCCAGCACTTTCCAATCTCTCCTTTTTCCAGATACAGAATAAACTCTGAGAGGTGTTCCCTGCCTACCTTACCCATGAGGTAATCAACATCTTTTTCCTGTATTTCCCCCTCCACGTAAGAAACCAGCTGGTCAAGAATACTTTCTGCATCCCTCAGACTTCCGTCGGAAATGCGGGCAATTCTTAAAAAAGCGCCTTCTGCAATCTTAATATTTTCCCTTTGAGAAACATTTTTTAACGTTTCTACCAGAAGCTTAAGGGGAATTTTGTGGAAATCGAATCTCTGGCAACGAGAGAGAATGGTCAAGGGAACCTTATGGGGAGAGGTGGTGGCAAAGATGAACCGCACATGCTCAGGCGGTTCTTCCAGGGTCTTTAGAAGAGCATTGAAAGCTTCATTGGTGAGCATATGCACTTCATCGATGATATATACCTTGTAAAGGGAAGAAGTGGGAGAAAACTTCACATTTTCCCTTAATGCCCTCACCTCTTCTACTCCCCGGTGCGAAGCCCCGTCAATCTCCAGGACATCCATGCTTCTTCCCTCGGTTATACTTTTGCAGTTGCCGCACTCATTGCAAGGCTCAGGCGCAGGTCCTTTTTTGCAATTCAAGGCTTTTGCCAGAATCCTGGCCGTAGTCGTTTTTCCTACACCGCGAGGCCCGGAAAAAAGATACGCATGCCCCACTCTTCCCCGCTTGATAGCATTCTGGAGAGTAAGTACTACATGCTCCTGTCCCACCACTTCTCTGAAAAACTGTGGTCTCCACTTACGGGAAAGAACCTGGTAATTCAAGTCAACCCTCCCTACCAGTCAGGTCAGTTCTAAACTTACTTACGAGCAACAAACCGAGAAATAATTCTACCACCTGCCATCCACACGGTTATATCTTAAATATAGTGGCCGTGCACCCCTCCTTTGACTTCTCCTCCCAGGGGTATCCGGGCAGGTAACTCCAGCCAGATGTCCCTGCGGCACCTGGAAAAGTTACTTACCGCTGCTCCCTTCCGGGCCTGGCGGGGTTCATAACCCTCCAGTGCACAGGATCCAGCCTTCTTTGTCCCTTACTCGGACCCTTCCTGAAAAGAGATAGCCGCGGGAAGGGAATTCCACCCTGCTAGAGCGGATTGCAGGTTCAGGGCACCGCTACCTCCCCGTGTAGCACGGCCAAATATCTTAAATAGCATCTTCAGCCTGCCAATAGCTATTCTCTCTGCGGAGAGGGTGGGATTCGAACCCACGGTCCGACATTAAATCGGACAACGCCTTAGCAGGGCGCCGCCTTAATCCGCTCGGCCACCTCTCCTGTTCGTGTGCCGTATAATTTAGCGCAGTGATATTTTACCTCATTCTCAGGTTTCCAACAACTTCCCGGACAAGTCCATAACATATTGTAAAAACTCTCTTTCTGGATGAGGCACTTTAGAGGAGGGGAATATTCCCGGGACCTGTGGGGTCTTTTAGTATTATAAAATAAAAGATAAGACCTATCCGTCCTCCCTACGGAAGGGAACAGGTGAGTTTCTTTTTATGTCCTCTCCATTTTTCTCTAATATGTTTCTGAACTTGCGCACTTTTAGTGTAAATGCCCGGTTTGGGAGTGTTGGCTATGATGAGAAGGTACGGGGGAGCAGGGTTTGCCTTTGACACTTAAACTTGAATTTTTTTAGGGAAGCATTGCCCCCATGTCATGGATTCTCTTTGCTCAGAGTAACCTGA
Organism: bacterium; assembly: GCA_027021085.1. Classification (GTDB taxonomy): domain Bacteria; phylum CAIJMQ01; class CAIJMQ01; order JAADFP01; family JAADFP01; genus JAADFP01. Next base: position 6,303 of record JALUVB010000080.1, on the reverse strand, counting down.
TTTGGAGAGAAAGCTTACCTTCTACTTTTACTGGAAGAGAAAAGGTATCCTTTTTTCCCTCGCTAGCCCTAAAGATTTCTCCTTTCCCATCCTTTATCTCTATCCTTTCCTTTTCTTTGAGAAAACCCAGAATTTTTCCTTCTCCTGTTCCGCAGAGTTCAGCGGTGTATAATTTCTCCTCAATCTTTTTGAGAAAAGCAATCCAGATATTTATTTCTACTGAACTTAGAGCAATACTATCTTCCCAGACCACCTCCCGAATTAACCCCTCTCTACAATCCACCGGATAAGTTTTTCCCCACAAACTGAGAGAAAACTTCTCCCTATTCCCGGGCTTTTTCCAGTTCACATTTACCAGATACATTCTTCCTGTGTCCTCTTCCTGGTGCTCCCAGAGGGTATAATTTATACAGTTTGCACCTTCTATTCCAAATTCCTCGCTAACTTTTGACCCCAGAAATCGGAGCATCTTCTGATTGAATCTGACAATAGAATTAGCACCGGAGATCTCCCAGAAGTTACCTGTATATACCTCTCCCCTTCCCAAGGGATTGCGTAGTAGGAGCGGAATCCCTTTATCTGTTCTTGCTAAGACTTGAGCAGAGATATTTTTTAGAATAGAACCCCGAATATTCTCTTTAACAGGATACTCTTCCCCTCCTCTCCATTCTTCCATGAAGGACTTTTCCACTTTTATACTTTCTATCCTTTCTCCTGGACCAATAACCTCTACTCCTGTAAGGTCAGATATTTTTCCTCTCTTCCATAGTCTCATTCTTTTCTCCGGATTCAGACGAGTATCAAAATGAGAGACGAAAATATAGAGAATTCCACCCCCTTCCACATACCTTTTCAACTTACCATAGAGATTCTCATCCATAGTATTCCAGCCCAGAAGGACGATGCATTTATAGGAAGAAAGAATTTCTAAAGGGGTATCCCAGGGAATAATATCCACCTGCCCGAAGGGAGTCCCGCAGAAAAGTTTAAGGATTGAGGGATTATCTTTATACTCGTTCAGGGGAAGGGGAGGGAGCCATCCATCAATAGCCCTCCAGGACCAGCGAGAGGAAATATTCTTCCATCTTCCCCAGAAAAAATCATCCCAGTCATTGGTGTCTTTGACTTCGGGTATTCTATCATCGGGAAGCCAGAGGATATGCTCAAATCTGCCGTAAAGGACTGCAAGATTCACCTTAACTCTCCCCTTACGGGGATGGAGGCGAACATAACGATAAAAATTCCTTATAATCTCTCTATTTCTGGTGCAGAACCTGTCTTCTTCATCAAAGCGCTGGTAAGCATTGGTTTTAAATAGAGCATTCTCCGCGTAGGCATAGTTTCCCCCATGGGTATAGACAAGGTTAAGTAAAATCCTGAAACGTCTTGAAGCAGCCTCATCATGAGGAAATCCTAAATACCAGTCTATGGGAATATGCGCTCCCCAGAGAAGGTTTCCCCTGACCCTGGAGACACCCCTTATCAGTCCGAAAAGGAGAGAAACATTGGATACGGGTTCAGCAATGAGAATATCCCCTTTTCTTAAGGGCAAATACCCTGCCAGGAGACTGGGTTCACCCCAGAAAATGGGAAAGTTCAGGGAGGAAATCTTCTCCGGGAGACGGGAAAGATATCGGATATAGACCTCCTCTTTTCTTTCTATGGTATCTCCCCTCTCCATTTCCTCAAGGTATCTCCTCTCATCCTCTTCCATCTTCATCCCGGGATTGAGAAGACGCTGAAATATGAGATAACTCTCGTGCAGATGAATACCCTGGAAAAATCTTCTCTTTTTCAAAAATTCCACCGGGAAAGGGTTTCCCGGAAGAGGCCAGGTGGTGATGCGAAAACCTACTTTCCGTTCCTCACAGAAAGTAACCCATCTTTTCCATCTCTCTTTTCCTGCGGGTTTAACATAATTTCTCCCAAAACCCGGGCGGAATCCTATAAAATTCCCCATCTCCGTGGAGTATAATCTCTCCAGAATCTTCTCCATTTCCCCGCTCTCATCATGCCTGTGATCATCAGAATCCGTCCCCACCCAGAGGGGGAGAGAATCTTCCTTTCTGCAAACCAGACCCACCCGCGCTATTAACTCCTTCTCCTCAAACCTTATACATATCTCCTTCTCCACTCCCTCTTCCTCTGCCTGGAAAAGGAAACTGTATCTTCCTTCCTTTCTTATCTCTTTAATTCTTCCCAGGTCTTCCTCCTCCAGAGAGAGGGGATGAAGGTCTCTTCTTGTAACCCCAAGCCATTCACACCACCCCTTAGAATTCACCCGGACCTCCCGGTAGGGTTTAAGAACACTCACCTCCACCCGGAAAACCTCTCCCCTCTCCACCAAGGAAGGAACATAAATAAGAGCCAGATCCTGGTAAGGAAGTTTCTCTATTATCTCCACCCGGTTTACAAAAAGAATGTTTTCTTTTCCCTTTCCCTTACTTTTATTTAAGATCTCAAGTATATTTCTCCCCTCTTTTAAAACTTCAGGAGGGAGATAAAAATAGTTACTGGGCCAGCCCCGGCAGACGTTCTCAAAGAAAACAAAACCCTGGAAAAACTCTCTTCCGTTGAGTTTCATCCCGAGAGGTAAACTGTATTTCCGCCATTCTTTAAGCATCCCTACCAATTTTAAGAAAATCCTTGATTGTTTCTCCCCAGAATAGAGAAGACGCGGGAGGGTAAATTCTACTCTCAGGGGTTTCTCAAAACAGCAAGCACATAAACGTTCCTCTGGCAAACCAAAAGCACGGGTGAAGGAATGGATATGAGAATCTGCGGCAAACTTCTCCACTCCTTCAGAAAAGAGAAATTTTTCTGGAGGGATAATTTCCCGTAAAATAATCTTTTCCTGCAATTCTACTGCGGGATTGGATAGATTATTCATAGAACCTTTCCTTCTCTTCTTTTTATCCTTCTTGGAACCCTGGGAGGAAAATTCTTCTCCTTATCCGCAAGCCTATCTATAAATTGCTTTATTCAGAATTAAATATTTAATTCCCGGAATATCCGTAAGGCATTATAATAGAAAATTGCTTCTCTTTCCCGGGGAGATATTGCAGAATCCTTTACTCTCCCTATAAACGTTGCAGGATTAAGCAGATTTAGATCGCTACCAAAGAAAATCTTCTCCGTTCCCATGTGATTTACTAACTCTTCTATCCGATTAAAGGGAGGGTTTGCTCCGGAAATTTCAAAATAGAGGTTGGATATATCCTTCACCTCTTTCCCAAAAATCTCCAGATCTATATTGGCATGGGCTAATATGAAGATAATCTGGGAAAATTCCTTTGCCAGACGGATCAGTCTCCCCACATTCTCCTGCCCGGTGCAGTGAAAGAGGACCCTTGTTTTCCGGGGAAAATCCAGAAGTTTCTCCAAGATCTTCCGATAACCCGGGGAATCTACTTTACTATCTACATACCCATTACTGTAAAGTTCCCCCAGTCCTACGAACTTATCCAGAGGAAGATACCTCTCCATCTCTTCAAAGGACTCTTTAGGGTAATGGGGATTTACCTCCACCCAGCCGTAAAAGGAAGATTCCCTATCCAGAACCTTTTTGAGCTCTTTATTCCCTTCCCGGAAGTCGTAAACCAGCCCCTTAAGAGAGGAGAAAATGATCTTTTCAATATTTTCCCTTCTCATCTTTGCCAAAATACTTTCTGTATCCGTAAGATAGATGGGGAAAAACCATTTACCCCAATGAGCATGAATATCTATTATTTTCATAGGTTCAGAAGCCGGGATATATTTTTACCGGCTATTTTCTCCTTCTCTATCCGACTTAGCTTACTTCTCTCAAAAGGTAACCATACGGAGAGAAAAGACTGTAAAGGAATCCCTGAGCCAAATATTATCCGTCCTTCTCCTACTTCCTTACAGAAAACCTCGTAAGCATCCGGAGTGTTAAACTGTGAGGTCTCCACGTAGATACGGGGATTATCCTTCATACAGGATAGGGTCTCCGCAAAATTCCAGTATCCAATACCTGTCAGGATGACAGGAAACGTAAATTTAGAAGTTAACCGAGAAAGTTTGGTGATATCACCTCCTCTTCCTCTCCCAATCTCTACCATTAGAACCATGTTTAACTCCTCTATCCAGGGGAGGAGTCTGTAAAAGGGAGAATATTCTATTGGCCATCCCTGAGTGGCAGGGAAAAGCCTCAGAATCTGAAATTTTTTCTCTATTTTTCTGAAGTAATCCTCCTCTCCAAAATACATCCTCAGGTCTATAGTGGCTACCGGCTGGAAGGTTCTATCTTCTTTTACTTTCAGTAATGTCTCCTGATTTCCCTCCTGGAAATTATAAAATATTCCCCGAAGAGAAAGGGTGAAAATCCTGTCAATAGAATGTTTATTCTTTATCTCTACGAGTCTCTGGAAGGATACATCAAGTTTTTTTATAGGATAGAAACCGAAATAAGAATTGATATCTGCTATCATCTCTCAAGAAAATAGTCTACCACTTTACCTATGGCATGAGCTATGTCCTTTATATCTTCCTCGGAGAAAAACTCATCCCAGTAAATTCCAAGCAGACGGGGGATAATCCGGGAAGCAACGGGAGTAAGAGATTCGTTGTAGTCAATATTTCTTCCATAGGGAGAATTCCAGGGGAACTGGGAATCGCCATAGGTTCTTTTGTTTTTCAACATTTCGCACATGAAAATAGGCCCCTTAGGATAGCCTGCTCCTATCTCCACCGGGATCCTTTCTTCTCTCAAAGCATTTCCAAATTCCTTAGTGGTACATTTTAATTTTTTTTCATCTATAGTAAAAACATATTTCCAGTAAGAATGCTCACTATAGGGAGGAACATAGGGTGGGTGAACCCCGGGAATATCCTGAAGAAGCTCCGTTAACAGTTTAGCATTTTTTCTCCGCAGGGAGAGGACTTTTTCCAACTTATTTAACTGTGCCAGAGCCACAGCTCCCTGGAGTTCTGTCATTCGGTAATTGGGTGCCAGAAGGATATGGTCTCGTATGCCACCTTCTCTGGGCCAGCCCTTATCAGCGAATAACTTAGCTCGGGAACTAAGATGGGGGTTATTTACCAGGGTTATACCCCCATCTCCACAGGTTATATGTTTACTCTGTTGAAGGCTAAAACATCCAAGATCCCCTATTGTCCCCACCAGTTTCCCTTTGTAGCGAGTCAGATATGCCTGAGAGCAATCTTCAATTACATAAAGACCATATTTTTCAGCAATATTCATTATGGGATCCATATCTGCTGCATTACCGAATATGTGAACCACAATTATAGCTATAGTTCGTGAGGTGATATTTTTCTCTATACTAAGAGGGTCAATATTAAAAGCTCGGGGATCAACATCAGCAAATACGGGGATAGCGTTTTGACAAAGGATAGGGATTACTGTCCCCATATCCGTCAAAGGTGTGGTAATAATTTCATCTCCCGGATTGGGATTAATTGCTCCTACTGCTACATGAATAGCTGCGGTGCCAGAGGTGGAGGCTACAGCATTCTCCACCCCATAGAAGGAAGCAAACGCTTTCTCAAACCGAATAACCTTGCTTCCATTATTTCGCCAGAGGGTTCCCGAATATATAACCTCTCTAAGCAGAGAAAGTTCTTCCTCTCCAATATCCCTCCCTGTGGAATCCGCTGCCCGGGGAAAAGGTTTTATTCTTACCGGTTTACCACCCTCTATAGCTAACTTTTCTCTTCCCATTTTTTCTCTCTCCTTCTCTTATTCATCCTGCCCTATACCAACTGTCCATCGGAAGATCTGGTTATATAACCCCGTTATAAGCCAGAGATTCTTTTGCCAATTTTCTTCTATAAATTTCTCTCCCCTTTTCCCAAATGTATAATCCCCTTCCAGCCGGCTCCCAACAAAAGCAATGCGTTTTCCATGTTTCTCTGAGATGACTATAGCCGGACTACCATCCTCCCAGGTAGCGATTACCTTACCACCTTTCTTTACTCTCTGGACCTCCATAACCTTAAATTCTCCCTCAAAATCCCTTTTCAAGCTGAATATGGGTTCGGTGATAGGAGATCTAAGCAGGATGAGTTTCTTTCTTAAGGATCTCTTCCCCGGTTCTACAGGTAAGAGAGTAGTATCAGAATAGGCAGTGGAAGTTAGCACCATGCCTCCCCCTTTTTTAAGGAAAACCTTTATCTCCTCCGAAGAAAAATCTCTGGCATTATATTCATCTATCCATACCATACAGTATTCTCCTTTATCTATTTTTTCTAAGGCTTCTTTGATTCCACCTGGAGAGAAAATCAACTGGGGAAATCCCCAGGGAGAATATTCGTTCACCC
>JALUVB010000079.1 GCA_027021085.1 bacterium | reverse complement strand
ACCACGATGATTAAAGCCATACCGGAAGAAGATGACAAAGGGAGAAAGTGATAAAGTGATAAGGGTACAGAGTGACAAGGTCTTTTCATTTGTTCTTCCTCTCAAGGCTATTTATAAGTCCTATAAGTAGGATCATTAATTTTTCTAATCTTTCCAAAACCGATGACTCTGACAAATATTTTATTCTTTGAGCAATTAAAAGTTGTGTTTCTAATTCGGATAAAGAACCTAATGCTATATATAAAAATTGTATAAATTCTTTCGTTGAGTTTCTTGCTGCCCCTTCTGCAATATTGCTCGGGATGGAAATAGCTGCATTCCTCATTTGAAAAGTTAATCCGTACTTTTCCTTTTGGGAGAATTTTTCTGTAATTTTGTAAACTTCTTCTACTAAATCAATAGGTTTTTTCCAAACCTCTAAATCCTTATGAGTCTTCACCTTGTCACTCATCACTTCCTGAGATACACCGTGTCCTCCATAACCATTTCCTTTTGTTGCCCCAGTTCTCCCTTGCCATAGGTGGAGGTAAGTTTCACATTAACATAGAGAGGAAGAAGCCCTGTATCATCCCAGTCATTCTCTCCCTGGAATTTTAATTCAACCCCACTTATATGGATAGCCAGTTCATCATCTCCCTGAACCCAGGTAGCATCAAAAGGAGGGAAAACCGGAGTAGTGCCGTAAAGTTGACTCTTAACATCTATCCCCTCCAACTTCCGGGTGGCCCTGAACAAAATTTGCCGAGAAGTACCGGCATACACGGGAGCACTGACATCCTCTGAGTGAGTGTAAAGTACTACCTGGTAACCCCCTTCCTCATTTGGGACTACAAACATCATATAAGATTGATTATTCTTTCCTCCTACGAAGAAAAAATTCGTTCTCCCTGTTGATTCCGGGTCCACGGCATTTTTAAGGTCTTTAATAATGTAATCCATGGCTCCGCGAAGATTGGAAGAGACCAAGGCAAGATTCATCCCCTTGTTGGAAGAAACCAATGAGCCCTGGAAAATGGCATAAAAGGAGGTGCCAATGATAGCCAGAATAGCCACGGCCACCAGCATTTCAATGAGGGTGAAGCCTTGGTCCCTCTTAGGGCAGAACATGTCCAAACTCCCTGTAATAAATATTACCAATGTAAAGAGGCGTGGTATCCGCCCTCTCTCCCCCGCTTTCTTTCCAGTAGATAGAAATATACACTTTCTGCACTATATCCGTATCCAGATTGGATTCCTCTTCAAAGAGCAGGTAAGACCAGGCCAATTCCTGCCCGGTTTGCGGGTCATTATAAGTGGTGAATTTCCCGGGATTAGCCTGGTAAGGAGAATCGGGGCCATTCATCCGGTACCTGTACCAGAGCTCATAGTAGCCGAGCTTATCGTAATGAGAAGAGTTGGGGTCCATGTAGAAAACGCCGTTAGGACCATTTGTGGTGTTAAACGTATTCTCCAGCTCTGCCACATCTTCCGCATCATATACGCCCGCGGCATACTTCAGCTTTTCCAGCGTGTCCTGCAGGTAGGAGTAAGCCCGGGTAAAAGATACCGCACGCTCGGATGATTTCAACCCTACCGGGAAAAGATGCGCAATAGCCAGAATACCAATGGAGAGAATGGCCAGTGAAACCAGTATTTCTATCAGGGTAAGACCGCTTGTGGGTGAGCAGGCAGAGCCTTTAGCCAGTTTGGGATTATTTCGCATACAACCTATACCTTCCAGCCGGCACTTTATTTTACTCATTCCTGCACCAATTTACCCCGGAAAGAATAAAGGTATATTCTTCCCGTGCTTCTCAATACTCTTATGGCCGCCGTGTCCTGGGTAGAATTATCCCTCAGCTGTATACACGGGAATCCACTGCCTTCCACCCCACCTTTCTTGTTAAATCTTACTATGGGCATACTGTCCCCCTGCACCACTTCGTCATTGTTGGGATAGGGAAGACCATCAGGGTCTGCTCCTACCACCCCTCCTGTCTCCAACCCATAGAAATAATTAAAGTCCAGGAAGATGTTCTCGGGCAATCTCTTCCATCCGCCTATGGGGCCTTCCTCCACCTGGTAAACCAGCACGGCAGACCAGATGGGATAGGCATAGGCAAAGTTGGGGATATTATTTCGATTTTGCATAGACGTATAAAAAAGCGTCATGTACTCTATTCTGTTACTTACAGCTGAGGCGCGGGCAGTTCTCAGGGCTGAGATTACATCGTAGGAGGCCTGCCTCAGCCGGGAAGTGTTAATAAATTCCCTGAAGGTGGGAATAGAGGCAAAAACCAGCAGGGAGATAATGGCCACCACCACGACCAATTCAATGAGGGTAAAGGCAGAGATGCGCTTTGCATCTTGAGACGATTTCTCTTCTTTTGTCAAAGTTTCGCTCATAAGTCAACTCACAACTAATAACTTATCTTAATACAGGCTCTCCCAGGTTTTATTTACATCCCAGTTATTGATGTCGTCCTGGTTATAGCCAGTGCCTGTCTTGCGGTTCTTCCCCTTGGAGAATATGTAGTAACGCAGGGGAGGAAGATTGGTAATGCTGCCGTATTCGCTCTGCAGGTTGGTTTCCAGCTGAGCCTGGCTGGTTACTGCCGGGTTCCTGCCAAAAAACCGGTAATCTTCTCCCCAGGGATCTTTACTTATACCTTTAACGTAGGGACCATTCCACTTGCTATAAACAGGGTCGGATTGAGGAGGGCCCTGTACTAACCCTGTTTCTACGGGAGAAATATCTCCATTTACATCGCCAAAATAGGTACCCATATCATTTGCATACATGGCAATAGCTGTCTCCAGCGCAGAAATATCCGCTTCCGCCCTTACCATTCTGGCTCTATCCACTCTCTTGGCATAATTCGGCAAAATTATCCCGGCCAGAATCACAATTATGGCCACCACCACCATGAGCTCCAGAAGGGTAAAACCCCTCCTTTTGGTAGCGAGTAAAGAAAATGCAAGCTTTGAGTTAAAAGAATTCTTTCTGCCTCTCCGCCTTTGTGCCTTTGTATTCATCTCCTCCTCCTCCTTCCTAAAATTTTATGGTTTCCGAATATTTTACTTTCCCCTGCGAATCCTTTGCTTCTATGGTATACGAGTTAGTAGACAACGAGTAAGTGTAAGGACCACCCCATGGGCTTGGAGGAATACCCCTTGCCAGGTAAGGGTGAGTTCCCGAGGTAAGGTCGCTGAGAGAGGAAGGAAATTCTTCGCTATCCACCCTGTAAAGAGTTATGGCCTTGATGAGAATTTCTATATCTGCCTTGGCCTTGGCTAACTTGGCTTTCTCCATGTTTTTTATATAGTTCGGAATCATCACTCCGGCCAGAAGCACGATTATGGCTATGACTACCATGAGTTCAATAAGGGTGAAGCCCCTCTTATTATTAGTAGCGGGTTGTGAGTTGTGAGTAGTGAGGGAGGGAAATGCGAGTTGTGATTTGTGAGCGGGGAAAACACTCACTGATTGCTTTCTCCCTGGCCCCTTTCTCAGATTAGAAACTAAAAACCTATAACTCATAACTACTTTCTACTCCTTTCTCCCCTTTAGATTGTAGCAAATTCTATTCCCCTTTGAAAGCGGGCAAGCTTCCGGCAGAGAAGGCGCACTATAGGACAGAAGGGACTCCGCAGTCCCGACATGCACGGTAAACAGGCTCAAAACTCCTGTTTGCACACCGGGATTTTCCCCGGCAGAGCGGAGGAGCCAGGCTAAACTGTTACCTTTTCCTCACATCTTTGCCTTGAGTATCAATTCCAGGCTGGTACCTTTTCCCGGAAGGCTTTTTACGCGTATATCCCCTCCGAACCTCTTCACGAATGCATAGGAGATGGCCAACCCTAAGCCTGTACCCTTTCCTTTGGTGCTGAAAAAGGGGTCAAAAAGGTTTTTTAAATCCTCAGCCGCTATTCCTGTCCCGGTGTCTTTTACCATCAGGTGAGCTTTTTCTTCTTCTATCCTTCCTTCCAGGATAAGTTTCCCCCCATTTTCCATGGATTCCACCGCATTATTTATTATGTTAATCAGTACTTCTCTTAACCGGCCTGCATGTGCATGTACCGGGGGGAAAGAAGAAGGAAGATTATTTACTAATTCAATATTCTGCAGTTTCCCCGTGAATTGAAGCTCCTTGATGATATCCTGGAGAAGAGGAGCAACATCCACCCAGGTAAGGGGAACATCCCTGGCACTGCGGGAATAATCCATAAGAGAAGTGGCTATCTCGTCTATACGTGAAATCTCGCTCTCTATTAATTCCACCTGCTCCTTTATCTTCTCGTCCCGGGAAAATTTCTTTAATAAATAGGTGGAAGTTCTCATCACTGAGAGGGGGGTTTTTATCTCATGTACTACGCCGGAGGCCATTTTTGCCAGGGAGGCAAGTTTTTCCTGTTCCACCACCTGCATTTGCAGGGACAACATTTCTCCCTGAATCCTTTTTATTTTCTCTTTTTTTACACTTAATTCCTTTTCCAACTCCCGATTCAGTCTTACCACCTCTCTTTGTGCCTGCGCCAGGGAAGAGGTAAGCGCTTCCAGGTGAGAAGAGGAATAAGGAGCCTGCAGAGAATGCCGGAAGGGAGCAATTAAAACAAATACAATGAGGGTAAAGAGAGAGCCCAGGAGAAAGAATTCCCCGCATAGTATTATCACGCGCATGTTGCCGGGTAAATAGAAGAGGAAAGGAAGCAGAGCTACCGAAAAAATTATAAGAATGAGAAGAAGCAGGTGGAGATAACGTATAGATTTATGCTTGGCCGGGTTGCTTTTTTGTTCCACTTCTCCTCCTAATTCCCGGAAACCGTCCGCCTGCACCAACTCAAGACTAAGTACCCTTCCTACCCCTGGCTTCTTCGGGATTTACGTTGAATTCCTTCATTTTTTCGTAGAAATGCCGGCGGGAAATCCCTGCCATTCTGCTCGCCCTTGAGACATTACCCCCGGCTTCCTTAAGAATCTCCCGGATATACTTCTCTGCAAATTTTTTCTGCATCTCTGCCCAGGAGCCGCGCCACCTACTCTCTTTCCTCCTGCCTTCCTTTAAGCGGGGAGGCAAACTATCCACTCCTATAAGAGTCCCCTCTGAAAGAGCAATACATCCCCTTACCACGTTCTCCAGCTCCCGCACATTCCCGGGCCAGGAGTAGGCAGTAAGCAGCTCCATAGCCTCTGCGCTAAATCTTTTTTCCCTTTTGTTTACCCCTTCATCCCGATACTTATTGAGAAAGTGCTCAACTAAAATAGGTATATCCCCTTTCCTTTCTCTTAACGGGGGCAATGGAAGAACAACTGCCTGGATGCGATAGTAGAGATCCTTCCTGAAATTCCCCTTTTCAATTTCTTCTTCCAGGTTCTTGTTCGTGGCGGAAATTATGCGTGTGTCCACCTTGATGGGAGTGGTCCCCCCCACCCGTACAAACTCTTTTTCCTGCAGGAACCTCAGTAGCTTCATCTGCACTGAAAGCGGCAAATCTCCCACTTCATCTAGGAACAATGTGCCAGCATGAGATATTTCCAGTAACCCTTTCTTCTTTTCAGTGGCCCCAGTAAAAGCTCCTTTTTCATGCCCGAATAATTCGCTCTCGATGAGAGTCTCCGGGATAGCCCCGCAATTTACCGGTACGAATTTACCCTCTTTTCGCGCGCTCCTTTTATGTATGGCACGCGCTACCAGTTCCTTTCCTGTGCCGCTTTCCCCCACAATCAGCACCGGCACTCCACTGGGTGCAATCTTCTCTATCAGGTTATAAACAGTTTGCATGGAAGAACTTTTCCCCACCATTTCTTCAAATTTATCCCTTCTGGAAAGTTCTTCTTTTAACCAGCGGTTTTCCTCTTTCAGTTCTTCTAATTCCAGTATGCGCCTAAGGGAAAGAATCACTTTCTCAGGATGAAAAGGTTTAATAAGATAATCACGTGCTCCCAGCCTTATTGCTTCCACTGCACTACTCAAGGTAGCATAAGCAGTAATTATGATTACAGGAACTTGCGGGTACTTTTTCTTAAGGTGTGAAACAAATTCCAGCCCGCTGATACCCGGGAGTTTCAGGTCAGTAATGACTAAATCGGGAGAAATCGTTTTTAGTTTTTCTTCCGCCTCTTCAGCCGCGGGAAAGGCAACCACCTGGAAGCCCTCCTCCTGCAGAAGAAGGGTAAGGTTCTTCCTTAACCCTGCATCATCCTCTACGAGAATAATAAGAGGCATTTAACGAATCATCTGGGCTATCTTTATGAGAGGTAGGAAGAGAGAAATCACGATAAAGCCTACCACAAGCCCCATCCCTACCAGGAGCAGAGGCTCCAGTACAGAAGCCAGGCCAGCCACTGTTGTATCTACCTCGTCCTCGTAGGCGTCTGCTACCTTTATAAGCATGGTATCCAGGGCACCTGTTTCCTCTCCCACACCTACCATGTGCACCACCAGGGGAGGGAATACGCGTGAATCCTCCAGTGGCTTGGCGATACTTTCACCTTCTCTTATGGAATCATGCACTTTTATCATTGCCTTGGATATGACTTCGTTACCTGCTGTCTCCTTCACAATGGCCAGTGCCTGGAGTATGGGAACCCCGCTGTTTATGAGGGTTCCCAATGTGCGGGAGAACCTGGCAATGGCAGTCTTCAGGAACAACGGTCCGAAGATAAGCATTTTTAATTTCAGGAAATCTATAGCATATTTACCCTTGGAGGTCCTGGTAATGAGCTTGAATAGAATCACCAGAAGGATTATTCCTATTATCCCATAGTACCACTTTGTCTTTATCAAGTCAGACATCGTAATCAGTACCCGGGTAGGAAGGGGCAAAGCAGCCCCCGTTCCTCCAAACGAAATAAACATTTTTTTGAAGGTAGGGATAATAAAAGTCATAATGAATCCCACGATACCTCCTGCCACACAAGCCACTGCGACAGGATAAATCATGGCTCCCTTTATTTTGCGTCTTAGAGCAAGCTCCTTTTCCATAAATTCCGCTATGCGGTTAAGCACTACTTCCAGGATACCGCCCAATTCTCCTGCCTTTACCATATTTATGTAGAGTTTGGAAAAACTGTGGGGGTGTTGCGCCAGGGCTTCAGAAAAAGTACTTCCTCCTTCTATCCTTTCCACCAGGTCAGTTAAGATTTCTTTCAATATACCCGGCTTGGCCTGGTCCCTTAAAATATTCAGACTTCTCACCAGGGGTAGCCCCGCATCGATCAGGGTAGCTAACTGACGGGTAAATTCTGTAAGCTGTTTTGGCTTTACCCGGGTAGTCAGGCCGGGTATCTTGATGGTCATCTGAAGGGCACTGCCCTCTTTCTTCTTTTTCTGGGTTGCGGAAGGCAGTTTCTGCTCTTTGATGCGGGTAGGGAAGTATCCCATTTCTCTCACCTGGTTGGCAGCCAGGGTAGCGTTCTCGGCCTCAATAGTACCTTTTACTTCCTTGCCCTGAGGATTCAAAGCCACATAGTTATAGACCGCCATCTATTTCACCCCCTTTATCTCGGGTTCAAAGAAAATCCGCTTCAAAACTCTATACATATCCGGTAGTCTCCCTTACCACCTCTTCAATAGTAGTAATCCCTCTAAAAATCTTGTCTAATCCATCGCGTCTCAAGGTCTTCATCCCATACTTCAGGGCTATTTCTCTTATCTCACCCGCCGAGGCTTTATCCACCACTGCCCTTCTCAGTTCTTCGTTCATAAGCAAAATCTCATATATCCCGGTCCTGCCCATGTATCCAATATTGTTGCAGGCGGAGCAGCCTTTACCCCGGTAAAACTTATGCTTCTTTGCTTCGGAAGGCTCCATCTCTAAAAGCTCCAGCTCTTCCAGCGAGGGTTCGTACTCCTCCCTGCATACCTTGCAGATGACCCTAACCAGTCTCTGGCTCATTATCGCCTCTAAGGTCGAACTGATAAGGAACGGTTCTACTTCCATGTCTATCAAACGGGTAATGGCCGAGGGAGAGTCGTTTGTGTGCAAAGTAGCAAAAACCAGGTGTCCGGTAAGAGAGGCCTGTATGGCCATTTCCGCAGTCTCCAGGTCCCTGATTTCCCCTACCAGGATAATATCCGGGTCCTGGCGCAGGATATGTCTCAATGTGGTGGCAAAGGTTAAGCCTATTGACTGCTTGACCTGCACTTGATGAATTCCCTCAATGTCATATTCCACCGGGTCTTCCACGGTGATTATTTTGACCTCGGGGGAATTTATCTTGCGTAAACACGCATAGAGCGTGGTAGTTTTACCACAACCGGTGGGACCGGTTACCAGGACTATTCCATTAGGCCTGGAAATTAATTTGTGTGTTTTTTCCAGGTCATCCTCGGCAAAACCCAGCTTTTCCAGGGAGAGCATTAAAACACTTTTGTCCAGGACACGCATTACCACACTTTCGCCATGCACAGTGGGAATGGTGGAAACCCGCAGGTCCACCTCTCTGCCTCCCAGGTGCAGTTCTATACGGCCATCCTGGGGCACCCGCCTCTGGGCAATATCCATATCTGCCATAACCTTTATCCGGGTATTCACCGCCAGGGCAAAATGCCGGGGAGGTGGGACCATCTCGTAGAGGATTCCGTCCACCCTGTAGCGGATGCGGAACTGGTCTTCAAAAGGTTCAAAGTGTATATCACTGGCCTTATCTTTTATCGCCTGGATGAGTACCAGGTTGAGAAGTTTTACCACGGGAACTTCGTGTGCCAGCTGTTCCAGCGCCTGGATATCCTCCACTGCTCTTTCTTCGGCCTCCTCCAGGGGGGCTGCTTCTGCCTCAAGTTCTTTCAGGAGGTCTTCCACTGTCTCCATCTCTCCCCCGTACAGCCTGTCGATAGCTTCGTTTACTGCCTGCTCATTGCTTATAAGCCCTTTTACATCACAGTCAAGCAAAAACCTTAAATCATCCAGTGCCTGGATATTAAGCGGGTCCCCCATGGCTACCAGGAGAGTATTTCCCTCCATGCGAATAGGTACTATTTTGTAAGCCTTGGCTATGGGACCGGGAACCTTTTCCAAGAGCTGGGGGGAGACTTCAATGTTCGAGATATCCACCTCCTGCATCCCGGTCTGAGCCCCCAGGACGGCAAGAATATCCTCATCCTTTACCATACCCAGGTCAACCAGAACCCTGCCCAGGAGTTTCCCCGTCTTCTCCTGTTCCTCCAACGCCTGCTGGAGCTGTTTTTCAGTAATAATACCCTTTTCCAGGAGTAGTTCCCCTAATCTTTTCCTGCCGGTCGGCATTTCTTACCTGCTCTCCACTTTTTGCTGTAATTCCTCGGGATTCTGCGCCCTTACCATTATTTCCTCATAACTTACTTCACCCCGGTTGTAAAGTTCAAACAGATGCTGGTCAAGTGTCTTCATTCCGTAGCGAGCGCCAGTCTGGATGAAGGAAGTGATGCGGTAGGTCTTTCTTTCTCTAATCAGGCTCTGAATGGCGGGTATGGCAATCATTATTTCGAAGGCTGCCACCCTTCCCGAACCCGTAGTCTTGGGAAGGAGCGTCTGTGAAATCACCGCTATCAGGTAAGAAGACACCTGCACCCTTACCTGTTCCTGTCTCTCTGTGGGAAAGGCATCTATTATCCTGTCAATGGTCTGGGCGGCCCCGGTGGTATGGAGTGTGGAAAAAACCAGGTGTCCGGTTTCTGCCGCCATAAGTGCTGCCTCAATAGTGGACAGGTCTCTCATCTCACCTACCATTATCACGTCTGGATCCTGTCTCAATGACCTGATTATCGCCTCGGCAAAAGAA
The DNA here is from genome assembly GCA_027021085.1 of bacterium. Taxonomy (GTDB): domain Bacteria; phylum CAIJMQ01; class CAIJMQ01; order JAADFP01; family JAADFP01; genus JAADFP01. Next base: position 23,483 of record JALUVB010000079.1, on the reverse strand, counting down.
GGGACATCCACCCCGACTTCCCTCTGGGAAATAATACTCCTCTTGTGCTCGTGATAATACTCGATGGGATCCTCAATGGTGATAACATGGCAATCGCGATAGGTGTTTATATAATCTATCATGGTGGCCAAGGTAGTGGTTTTTCCGCTTCCGGTAGGCCCGGTTACCAGCACCAAACCCCGGGGACGATAGAGAATTTCCTTCATTTTGTCAGAAAGTCCTATCTGTTCAAAAGTCAAAAGTTTGTAGGGGATAAGACGCATGGCCACGCTTATCCTCCCCTTTTCCCGGTAAACACTTACCCTGAAACGGGCTAAATCTCCGAAGGCAAAACCGAACTCCGTGCCTCCCACTTCCCTTACCCTCTGCTGGTGGGCAGGAGAGGCAATACTTTTCATCATTCTTTCCGTGTCTTCCGGAGTAAGGGGTTCGTAATCCAGTATATCCAAACGCCCGTTTATCCTTAGTACGGGTGGTTTACCAACCACTAAGTGCAAATCAGAAGAATTTCTTTCTACTACTATTCTTAAAAGTTCACCAATCTCCAGCATTACACTACTCCTTCTACTATATCCTGTTGTGTTACTCTAAGTACTTCTTCCACCGTGGTAATACCCCGGTAAACCTTTATCCAGCCGTCTTCCCTGAGAAGCTTCATCCCCTGGCTGCGCGCCAGGTCCCTGATCTCAAAACTTGTAGCCCGGGAGAGCACAATCCGCCTAATTTCTTCACTTATCACCAGAAGTTCAAATATGGCAACTCTTCCCCTGTACCCTGACATATTGCAATCCGGGCAACCTTTCCCCTTGACAAAGTTGGCCCCTTCCAGGGTGCCTATTATGCGTTCTATCTCTTTTAATACGGACTCCTCTGGCTCATAGGGTTCTGCACACTTGGGGCAAACCTTTCTTACCAGTCTTTGAGCCATTACCGCCTGTACCGCAGAGGCAACTAAGAACGGCTTTATCCCCATGTCTATAAGCCGGGTGACTGCCCCGGCTGAATCATTGGTATGCAAGGTAGAGAAGACCAAATGTCCGGTTAATGCAGCTCTTACTGCAATTTCCGCTGTCTCAGTATCCCTGATTTCTCCCACCATGATTATATCGGGAGATTGACGCAGTATGGACCTGAGGGAAGAGGCAAAAGTCAACCCTATCTGAGGCCTTACCTGCAGCTGGTTTATCCCGGATATCTGATACTCCACCGGGTCTTCAATGGTTATAATTTTACGGTCCGGCAAGTTCAATTCATTGAGAACCGCATAAAGGGTGGTGGTTTTTCCGCTTCCGGTGGGCCCGGTCACCAGGATGATTCCATTAGGAAGGGTAATTACTCTTTTCCACTTATCCAGGTCCTCCTCCAGAAATCCTAATTCGGTAATACCCAAGAGAAGGCTGGACTTGTCCAGGATTCTCATCACCACACTTTCCCCGTGTATGCCGGGGAGAGAAGATACACGCAAATCTAAGTGTCTTCCCAGGACATTTACCATTATTCGACCATCCTGGGGAAGTCTCTTTTCTGCTATGTCCATCCCGGCCAGGATTTTGATACGGGAAATCACTGCTCCCTCCAGCCGTTTTGGCGGGGCAGGCACTTCGTGCAGGATTCCATCTACCCGGTACCTTATCCTTAACCTGCCGGACATGGGCTCTACATGAATATCACTGGCACGCGAACGAAAAGCCTCCAGGATAAGTAAGCTTACCAACCGGATTATGGGAGCTTCTTCCGCTAATTCCGCATCCTCTGTCTCCTGGGCTACTCCTTCGGCAAAGCTAATATCTTGCTCGGTTAACTCCTCTAAAATTGTATCTATGGTTTCTTCTTCCACCCCGTAGTAACGACTGATAGCTTGATCGATTTCTTTATCTGAGGTAAGAACAGCTTTTAACTTAACTCCTAAAATCCTTTCCAGGCTGTCAATACTTAAAAAATCCAGGGGGTCAGCCACTGCTATGGTAAGAACCCCATCTTTATATTCCAGGGGGACGATTTTATATTTTCTCACCAGGGGAGGAGGTATTCGCGCGATAACATCCTCCGTAGGATGATAGTCGGAAAGTTTAACCGGGATGAGTCCGAAATGCGCACTTAATGCTCTGGTCAAATCTTCCCTGCTGATATATCCCATCCTGACCAGTACATCGCTTAGCTTTTCTCCCGTTTCTTCCTGTTCACGCAGAGCAAAGGAAAGCTGGTCTTCCGTCACCAGTCCTATATTTACTAAGATATCTTTCCAGATTTCCTGTTCACGGTTAGACATAATCTTATATAATCATGCTGATTTCAACATCCATGTACCGGCGGGATACTGTAAATTGCAAATGTTTCCAATTCTCCATTTTTATTATACCACGATAAAAATTCATTTTTTAAGAGAAGCGGCTATAAAACCCCGGAAAATAGGGTGAGGGGAATTCGGCCTGGACTTGAATTCCGGATGGTACTGGCATCCTATGAAAAAAAGATGTTTTTTAAGTTCCACGGCTTCCACCAGCTTGCCGTCCGGGGATATGCCCGAGGCAATAAGCCCATTTTGTTCCAGGATAGAAATATATTCCGGGTTTACTTCGTAGCGATGTCTATGCCTCTCCTGGCTCTCCGTTACCCCGTATAGTTTATGAAGCAGGGTGTTTTCCTTTATACATAAGGGGTAGGCTCCCAGCCTCATACTCCCTCCTTTTACCTTAACCTTTCTCTGCTCCGGCAGGAAGTCTATTACCGGGTAAGAGGTATCCGGACCGAACTCGGTGGAATTGGCTCCCTGCATTCCGCATACATGGCGGGCAAACTCAATTACCGCGCATTGCATTCCTAAACATATCCCAAAAAACGGCAGGTTGTTTTCCCTGGCCCACCTGGCCGCGTTAATCTTTCCCTCGATGCCTCTTTCGCCGAAACCTCCCGGGACAAGAATCCCCTGCACGTCCGCAAAGGCTTCTTTTAAGTCTTCTTCCTCCCCTAATTTCTCTGCTTCAACCCACTTAATGTTTATTCTTGCCTTATTGGCTATACCTCCGTGGGTAAGAGCTTCCATGATGCTTTTATAGGCATCCTGCAGTTCTATGTATTTGCCCACTATGCCTATGGTTACAGATTTTTTAAATTGATAAATATTTCTTACCATACTTTTCCACTCTTTAAGGTCTTCTTTTCTGGGGTTCAGGCAGAGATATTCCATGACAATATCAGTAAGCCCTTCTTTCTCCAGCTTCAGGGGGATCTCATACACGCATCCTACATCACAGGCCGGGATTACTGCTCTCTTTTCCACATTGGTAAACAGGGAGATTTTTTCTCTGACTTTTTCCGTGAATCTTTTTTCTGTGCGGCAGAGCAGAATATCCGGTTGAATACCAATCTCCCTCAACCTCTGTACCGAATGCTGGGTAGGCTTGGTTTTTATTTCCTGCGCTGCCTTTATGTAGGGAACAAGGGTAACATGGATGTAAAGAACATTTTCCCTTTTTACATCAAAGCGGAATTGCCGAATAGACTCCAGGAAAGGTAAGCTTTCAATATCTCCCACTGTTCCGCCTATCTCCACAATTACCACGTCTGTGTCACTGGTAGCCAATTTTTTAATCCGGCGTTTTATCTCATTGGTGATATGAGGAATGACCTGGATGGTCTTTCCCAGATAATCACCCTTTCTCTCCTTCATAATTACTGAGTAATAAACCTGGCCACTGGTTACATTGTTATCCCGGGAAAGGGTGGTGGAGGTGAATCTCTCGTAATGCCCCAGGTCCAGGTCTGTCTCCGCCCCGTCCTCTGTTACGTACACCTCTCCATGCTGGTAGGGATTCATGGTTCCCGGGTCCACATTTATGTAGGGGTCAAACTTAAGGAAAGTTACCCGGAACCCCCTTGATTCCAACAGCCTGCCCACAGAAGCAGCAGCAATACCTTTTCCCAAAGAAGAGACTACCCCGCCGGTGATAAAGATAAATTTACCCCTGGAATCTTTCAATGTTTTCCTCCATGAATTGTAGGTCTTCCGCTGTATCCACACCGCAGGAATCCCTGTTGGAAAGTAAAACTTTTATGGGAAATCCATTCTCTACAGCTCTCAGCTGCTCAAGCTTTTCTGTCTCCTCCAGCCGAGAAGGAGATAGGGAATTCCACTTTTTGAGAAAGGAATAGCGAAAAATGTAAAGGCCGAGATGCTTCAAAAAGTTTACTTTATCGGTATCCCGGGGGTAAGGGATGGGACTGCGAGAGAAATACAGGGCAAAACCCCTTTTATCAATTACTACTTTTACTACGTTGGGACTGTAAAATTCTTCTTCGTTTTCACTGTGAAAAGCAAGGGTGCCCATAAGCAAAGATGAATGCTCTGAGAATTCGCGTACTAATTTTTCCACACTGCTCACATCTATAACCGGCTCATCGCCTTGCAGATTGACGACAATGTCATCTCCTCCTAACCCCAGTTTCGCTGCTGCTTCTCTTACCCGATCGGTCCCGGAAGAAATCGCGGATGAAGTCAATATTACATTTCCCGAAAAACCCTTTACGCATTCTGCCACCCTCTCGTCATCTGTCGCCACCCAGACATTTTCACAGGCAGAAATCCTTTGTGCGTTTTCAAAAACCCACTGGATTAGAGATTTATCCCTTACTTTAAGCAGTGGTTTCCCCGGAAGGCGCCTTGAGTTATAACGCGCAGGGATTATACACACTACTCGCAAAATAGCTCTCTCGCCTCAGCCTCCCACCACAGGTTGGAGGAGGGAATGGACCCAACTCTTATGTTAATCGCACCCTCTAATTACGTTCTCCGCTTTCCCCTCGCTTAAAGGGAAAAGATAGGAGTATTTTTACGCATTGCCTCTACCTCTCCCCAAAACTACATTAACCGGTACTTAACCGCAGTGTCCCCAGGGGGATTCGAACCCCCGTACCCAGATCGAAAGTCTGGTATCCTAGGCCGGGCTAGATGATGGGGACAACATTACTCACCTAAGTGAATAAAACTTCAATCCCGCAAGTTCCAAATCCTTTCCCCGGGATTCGGCCCTCGGTATTTTTATATTGTGGGGCATGGAGGAATCGAACCTCCGACTCACGGCTTAAAAGGCCGTTACTCTACCAACTGAGTTAATGCCCCTCAAATAACCACTTACCACATACTGCACGGAGCCGGAGTAATGGAGGTATATTCTATTCTCCCTAACTCCCCTTATTTCCAAATACACAATTCTCTAATTATACCAAAACCAGGGAAACCTTAGAATATCTGTTCCCGCTGTATAACTTCCTCCCTTCCCGGCCCCACAGAAATGAGAGAGATTTTTTTACCTAATGCTTTCTCTATTCTTTCCACGTATTTTTTGGCCGGGATAGGAAGCTCTTCAAATTTTTTAACCCTGCTTATGTCTCCCTCCCAGCTTTCCATCTCTTCGTATACGGGGACAGCTTCTTTCCACAGGTTTATTTCCTCGGAGAGAAATTCTATCTTTTTACCTTTCCAGAGATAGTGGGTGCACATTTTAATTTTTTCCACATATCCCAAAATATCCAGCCGGGTAAGGATGAGCTTGCTTATTCCGTTGACCATGATTGACTTCTTAACCGCCACCAGGTCCAGCCACCCGCACCTGCGCGGTCTGCCCGTGCTCCTGCCATACTCTCCGATAGGGCCTGCATTTCTCAGCCTGTCCGCTAACTCATCTTTTATTTCTGTGGGGAAAGGACCTTCTCCCACACGGGTGGTATAAGCTTTCATAATACCCACCACGCTGTCTATGTTGGCCGGGCCCACACCAGAGCCTGTACATGCTCCTCCCGCAGAAGCATTGGAAGAAGTAACGTAAGGATAGGTGCCAAAGTCCACGTCCAGGAGAGTACCCTGGGCACCTTCAAAGAGGATGTTCTTCTTTTCCTCCAATGCCCTGTTCAACAGGAGATAAGTATCCTTGATATAGGGAGATAATATTTTTCCATAATTTAAGTAATCTTCGTAAAGGGAAGAGAATTCTATCGGCTTACCCCCGTAGATCCTGGTAAAAATGAGGTTAATCTCTTCCAGGTTTCTTTTTAACTTGCTTTCCAGCACTTCCGGATACAACAAGTCCACCATGCGCACTCCCACACGGCCTGCCTTATCCATGTAACAGGGGCCTATCCCTCTCCGGGTAGTTCCGATTCTTCCTATGCTCCCCTCTTCCCTGATTTTCTCGGAGAGTTTATGATAGGGAAAAATAACATGGGCACCCTTGCTTATATGAAGATTTTCCGGGGTAACCGCGATTCCCCTCTTCCTCAAACCTTCCATCTCTTCAATAAGCGCAGGCGGGTCTATAACCACACCATTACCTATGATTAGCTCTTTCCCGGCATGAAGAATACCGGAAGGTATCAAATGCAGGGTGAAAGTCTCTTCGCCAATAATTACCGTATGCCCTGCATTATTCCCACCCTGGAAGCGCACCACAAAATCGAAATAGGGAGTGATAATATCAATTATCTTCCCTTTTCCTTCATCACCCCACTGCGTCCCTATCACAACCACATTAGGCATTTAATAGCTCCTTTACTTTCCGGGCTACGGCAGTACCTATTTCCCTGGTACCTACAGATTTGTCCGGATTCTCTATTAAATCATAGGTCAAAGATGTGCCTTCAGAAATAACTTCGCCTACGGCACGATAGATTGCCTCGCCCTTTTCCCTTTCACCCAGATATTTTAACATCATGGCGGCAGAAAGAATGGTAGCACAGGGATTCACCCTGTTCTTTCCTGTATACTTGGGAGCACTACCGTGCACAGGCTCAAAAACAGCCAAGCCCTCTCCCACGTTTGCACTGGGCGCCAACCCCAGGCCGCCTACCAGACCTGCGCATAAATCGGAAAGGATATCGCCGTAGAGATTCATGGTAACAATGACATCGTAGAGGTAAGGCTTTTTTACCAGCTGCATACACATATTGTCAATTATCCTGTCCTCAAATTCCACATCCGGATACTGCAGGGATATTTCTTTTCCTATTTCCAGAAACAGGCCGTCCGTAAACTTGAGGATGTTTGCCTTATGCACCAAGGTTACTTTTCGCCTTTTTTCTTTCCGGGCGTACTCAAAGGCAAAGCGAATTATGCGCTCCGATGCCTTACGGGTAATAATTTTTATGCTCTCTGCGGCTGTCTTATCCTCGTCAACGAAATGCTCCACTCCGCTGTAAAGCCCTTCTGTATTTTCTCTGACCATAACCAGGTCAATGTTATCGAAAGGGAGCCCGTGAACCCCGGGAAAAGTTATGGCCGGCCTCAGGTTGGCATAGAGGGTAAGTATTTTCCTGAGAGCTACGTTAACACTGCGGAATCCTGAACCGACCGGAGTGGTAATAGGCCCTTTCAAAGCCACCTTGTTCCTTCTGATAGATTCCAGCACTTCCTCCGGCAAAGGAGTACCATGCTTCTCCATGGCTCCTTCGCCTGCCTCTCTTACTTCCCACTCTATCTCCACCCCGGTTGCTTCCACCACCTTCACCGCTTCCTCCACTATGCTGGGACCAATTCCATCTCCGGGTATAAGGGTTACTTTATAACTCATGCCGCTATAATTTTATTAAAAAAGAAGAAATAAATCTACCCCAATAATTCAACCACCCCTAAAATCAACCTAACCGGGTAACTACAAACTAACCACTCCTAACTCATTATCCTTGCATCTGCTATTCTTGCGGAAGCAGGATTCCACATTATCTTTGCTTACTACCGGTAACCTTCCCCCTCTACCCACTCTCCGTCATTCCTGCGCAAGCTTCTGCCTGTTCCTCCACAAAACCAGGGAACCAGGATGCCAAACCTCCATTCACTGTTCACTATTTACTGCTCACTATCTCCCAGTCTAACGTCTATAGTCTAAGGTCTATAGTCTAAATCAGCCTCAGCTTATTTTCTGCGTACCGGAAGTAGACTTCTTTATCGGGAGACTCCACGGGCAGTTCTCCTTTTTCTACCCCTTCCCTGATGCATTCTTTAATCTTTCCCACCAGGGGCCCAGGGGCAATATTAAACCTTTCCATTATCTCTTTCCCATCCACCGGATAGGTAACTTCTTTAAAGGATTGAAATTCTTCTATTCTCTTTTCCAGTTCCTCCAGCAATTCTATTCTCTTTTTCACCCGTTCCGGGCGGTAAGAAGTAATATCTGCCCTGGCCAGAGTAATAACATCAGCCAGGTTCTCTCCCATATCCCGCATGAATCTTCTTACCGCGGAATCCGTCCAGTTGGAAGCATAGAAAGCAGGCCGCATGTGGTGTGCTATCAAGAAGCAGACCTTTTTTATGAATTCCTTGGGGTATCGGAGACGGGTTAATACATAGTAGGCAATCTTCGCTCCCAGTTCTTCGTGGCGGTAAAAATGAATCTCCTTGTTTTCTATGCTCCGGGTATAGGGTTTAGCTATATCGTGCAAAAGTGCTGCCCAGCGCAGACGGGGTTCCGGGACAACATTCTCTACCACCCTTAGGGTATGCTTCCAGACATCTTTATGGTGAAATTCGGTTGACTGATGTAAACCTTTTAGCGGAACAAGTTCGTGCAGGAAAAAACTCGCCAGCCTGCTTTCCACTATACCCTCCAGAGCCTTCCTCACAAACTCTCCCGTTAGTATTTTATCCATTTCCACCTGGATTCTCTCAGGAGAAAGAAACAGCATCCGGAAGGAATTTCTCCCTATAGAAGAGAGGGTGTTCTCCTCTATTTCGAATCCCAGGCGAGACTGGAACCGGAAAGCCCTGAGCATACGCAAGGGGTCATCCGAGAAAGAAGCATCCGGGTCTATGGGCGGTCTCAGTATCTTCTTTTTCAGGTCTTCCCGCCCGTTGAACGGGTCAATAAGCTCTCCCTGGGGCGTTAAAGCCATGGCATTCACCGTGAAGTCCCGGCGGGAGAGGTCTTCTTCTATGCTCCCGCCTAATTCCACCTGTGGCTTCCTGCTTTTGGGAGAGTACTTTTCCTTGCGCCGGAAAGTGGTTATATGAACTTCCTTTCCCTCTACAATAACCCCTATAGTGCCAAATTCTATGCCCACCGGGTAAACGCGTATTCCTTCCTCTCTAAAAATCTTTTTCATCTGCTCCGGAGAAAGGGGGGTAGCAAAATCCAGGTCATCACTCTCCTTCCCCATGAGCATATCTCTTACCGAGCCCCCGACCAGATAAATGGGGGCAGCATTCTTACTGAATATCTCGCATATTTTTTTCAAAACGACCCCTTCTATTTGCATTTTTGCCTCACCGACTGGGTAAGTATAACCGATTTCTTTTATCTATCCAACTGTGGTATAATTTCCACAGTAATGGGAATTTCTCGCGGAAGATTAGAAAACAGAATTATCATTTCTTTCATAGTAGTGGCTCTTTCTCCGCTTCTTTTTTCTTTCTTGATTTCCACACACCTGGTGAATATACGACTGGAAAGGGAAATGAAGGGAAGGTTATCGCAAGCCGCCGAAGTCAGCACGGGAAGAATAGAAGAATTAGAAAAAAAAGCCGAGATAATCGGGAAAATCCTGGTACAGGAAGGTAAGTTCAGAGAGTATTTTTTAGCCAAGGATGCACGAGGCATGGAGAACTTTCTGAAATTTTTTAAGGGAGAATTCCCCATAGATGTTATCCTGGTCAGGGAAGGGGAGATAGGGAAACCAGGTAAACACATATTTCTCCTGGAAACGGAAGAATTCAGGAGCTTGATAGCCGGAGCAGTGGTCCCGGTTATCCTGGGTGGAGGAAACCAGGGAAGAGTCATCCTGGGATACTTCCTGGGAAACCGCTTTACCCAGTTTCTTTCCCGCTCCCTGGGGCTGGAAGTGCGCATATACCAGAAGGGCAAGGAAGAAGACGACCTGCAGAAAGCCCTATTTGAAGAAATAACACTCTCGCCCAAAGCAAAAGTCATCCTGTTGAAGGACCACAAGGCATATTACGAAGCCAGGGGGAAAATAGGGAATAACCCCTATGCTCTCCATCTGGAGCCCCTGCTGGGGGAAAAGGGAAAATTACTGGGAGTGCTGGTGCTCGGGTTTCCCAAGAGGTACACTTTTCAGTCAGTAATTATCCGCTTCTTTCCCTACTTCCTGCTTTCCTGGTTCTTTATCGCGGCCGTGTTAGGTTACATCCTGGCCAGAGCAGTGATGAAGCCCATAAAAGAATTTACCCAGGGGGCGCGTGCAATTGCGGAAGGGGACCTGGACCAATACATACCGGTGAGGACCAAGGACGAAATAGGACGTCTGGCGCAGGCTTTCAACGACATGGCACAGGAGCTCAAGGAAACGCGTGCCATACAGGAAGAATTGAGAAAAAGCGAGAGGCTTATCACCGTGGGAGAGATTGCCGCAGGTATTGCCCATGAAATAAGAAACCCGCTGGGAGTGATAAAAAACTCCGCTCAAACCCTGAAGGAACGGAAAACGGACAGAGAGGAAGAAAAAGAACTCCTGGAGTTTATAATAGAGGAATCAGAGCGCCTGGAAAGAGTAGTGAAAGATTTCCTGCAGTTAGCCCGTATTCCCCGCCCCCGGAAGAAAAGAATGGAGATGAAAGAGCTCATGGAAAGAATCCTGACGGTATTGGGAGGAGAATTCAAAAAGAGAAAAATCAAGCTGGTTAAAGATTTTCCCTACAATACCTGTTACTTCTCCTGCGACCCGGAACAGTTTCACCACCTTTTTCTCAACCTCATCCTGAATTCGCTTGAATCCATGCCAGAAGGGGGAGAATTATTCGTGGGGTTAAAAAGTAAAAACGGGAAAATGGAAATTAGCATCAAGGATACTGGCACAGGAATCCCCCCGGAAATAACAGACAAGATTTTCGAGCCTTTCTTTACCACGCGGCCGGAAGGAACAGGGCTGGGATTATCCATAGTAGCCAAGATAGTGAAATTTCACCGGGGAGAAATAAAAGTGAAAAGTAAAGCAGGGGAAGGCACACTCTTCCGTCTTATATTTCCCAGGGAGAAAGAATGAGCAGAATACTTACCGTAGATGACGAAGTCAAGATGACCCGGCTTTTAGAGATAAACCTGAAGAACGAAGGCCACCAGGTGGATAAAGCCACCTCTTCCCGGGAAGCACTGCAAATGATGCAAGATACCATGTACGACATAGTAATCACAGACCTGAAAATGCCCGGTATGGATGGAATGGAACTGCTGAAAAAAATTAAAGACATCTATCCTTACACCCAGGTAATTGTCATCACGGCATTCGGAACAGTGGAGAGTGCTGTGGAAGCCATGAAAAGCGGAGCATTCCACTACTTGACTAAACCGCTGAACCTGGAAGAGCTGAAAGAGGTGGTTAAAAAGGCCCTGCACATGAAAAACCTGGAAGAGGAAAATATAAGCCTGAAAGAAAAAATCCTGCAGGGTGAGATTGTAGGGGAAAGCAATTCGCTGAAAAGAGCCATGCAGCTGGTAAAAAAGGTTTCTCCGCAGGACACCACCATTCTTATCTGGGGAGAAACTGGCACGGGGAAAGAGCTTGTTGCCCGGGCAGTACACAAGCTCAGCCCGCGCAGAAACGGCCCCTATATAGTGGTTAACTGTGCAGCCATACCGGAGAATCTCCTGGAAAGCGAGTTATTCGGGCACAAGAAAGGAACATTTACCGGAGCCGTGCAGGATAAAAAAGGCAAGATAGAGCTGGCAGAACACGGGACCCTTTTTCTGGATGAAATAGGTTCACTCTCCCTTTCCCTGCAATCCAAGCTCCTGCGGTTTCTGGAGACAAAAGAAATAGAACCCCTGGGAAGCAACCGCGTAATAAAAGTGGATGTACGAGTAGTAGCGGCCACCAACCAGGATTTAAAAGAATCCGTGCAGGAAGGGACATTCCGCGAAGACCTGTATTTTCGCCTGAATGTTTTCCCCATACACCTTCCCCCTCTCAGAGAAAGGAAAGAAGATATTCCGCTTCTGATAAATCACTTTATAAAAGTTTACTCCCAAAAACTGAATAAAAAGATAAAAGACATAGAGCAGGATGCCCTCCAGCTTTTGCTGCAGTATAACTGGCCCGGAAACGTGCGGGAACTGGAGAATTTAGTAGAGAGAGCAATGGTGTTGTGCGAAGGAGAAACGCTCAAAAAGGAGTACTTCCATATTCCGCTTGCTGATTATACCCCTTCTTTTTCTTCTTATCAGGAGGGCAAGAACAGGATACTGGAAGAATTTGAGAAAAATTATTTCTCCTCCCTTCTGAAAAAATTCGGAGGGAACGTAAGTAAAACCGCCCTGGAAGCAGGGATAGACAGGAAGAATCTTTATCTCAAGCTGAAGAAATACCGGCTTTACCCGGAGGATTTCCGCAGGAGAAATACCACAAATGTAGAAAAATAACCACATTATCCGCGGGGAACTCAAGAGACCACTAAAACCTCAAAAAACCCCGGGACGCTTTATACATAGGGGATACAGGCCTGTATCCCGGGAGTAAATCAACTTTGGCACGGTATTTGACTATATACTAAAAGGTATGAAAATGCTTTTAAAAGATATAAGGAGATTGATAGGAGGGGAAATAATAGGGGATGAAACAGTAGCAATTACAGGTATCGCCCCTATTGAAGAAGCAAAGAAGGGAGATATAACCTTCTGTTTTAACCCTCGCTTTCTTCCCTATTACAAAACAACGCAGGCTTCCGCGGTAATAATAACTCCTTCCATCCCTCCAAATGGAAAGCCTGTTATAGTAACGGATAATCCCTACTCCGCCCTAACCACCTTGTTAAGCTCCTGGAAGGGGGAGAGAAAAGAAGAGGGTATTCACCCCACTGCCATAATTTCTCCCGGGGCTACACTGGAAGAGGGGGTGCACGTAGGGCCCTACGCAGTTATTGAAGAGGGAGCCAGGATAGGGAAAAACACTATTATTTCTACCTATTGCTATATTGGAAGGAACGTGCGAATAGGAGAAGAAAGCTATCTCTATCCGCGGGTAACAGTAAAGGAAGAGGTAAAAATAGGGAAAAGGGTGATAATCCACAGCGGCAGTGTGATTGGTAGTGACGGATTCGGCTATCACCAGGAAAAAAACGAGATACAGAAAATTCCCCACATTGGTGGCGTAACCATTGAAGACGAGGTGGAAATCGGTGCCAATGTTACCATAGACAGGGGAACCATTGGCAATACTGCAATCGGCGAAGGCACCAAAATTGACAACCTGGTGCAAATCGGCCACAACGTAAGCATCGGCAAAAGCTGCCTCATCGTAGCCCAGGTAGGAATAGGAGGCAGCACAAAGATAGGCGACGGAGTAATCCTGGCCGGGCAGGCAGCAATCTGCGACCATGTAAAAATCGGCAATGGAGCAAAGGTATTAGCTCGTTCCGTGGTTACCAAAGATATACCCCCAAGACTCACGGTTTCCGGGTTCCCGGCCCGTGAGCATCGGGAAGAAAAGAGAATAAAGGCAGCTCTTTCCCGCCTTCCCGAGCTTATAAAAGAGCTCAAGAATAAAGCACGGGACTGAAAAATCCCTCCGGTCTCTCCCCGGTTATCCTGGAGTATTCACTTTAACGCCATGTGCAACCCACCGATCAGTAGTGAGTAGATAGTAGTGAGGGGGATTTTAGACTATAGACCACAGACTATAGACTGTAGACCGGGGAAACAGTAAGCAGTAAATAGTGAACAGTGAATTAAGTAGTAAGTAGCGGGGAGTAGTTTTCCCGAGAGATTCTATTATTCAGAGTTTGAAAAGGGATAGTGTCCTTGGCTTTCCAGGTTTTGCTGCAGAGGGAGATTGCACCTCATTATTAGCAGCAGTGCATACTTTCTTAAAGTTGCACTGCATACATATATTTTTATTGCCGGTCTTAGGAAAGTCAGTCTCTACTGCCTGGTTCCTGGTTTCATCCCGCAGGATCGCTTTCATACTGCTAACGCTTTCCTTTATATACTCCCTGACTCCCTTAATTATTTCCCCGTCCACGGGAAATTCACACATTTCATCCCTGGCTAAGTTATACTCAATAGTTCTAATATCAGCCGTGGAAACTTTCCACTTTTCCATGGCATAAAGAGCATAACAGGCAAGTTGTATATTATCCGATTCTGTATTTCCGCCCCTGCCTGTCTTCCAGTCATAAATAAATACCTCTTTCCCTTTCCTGCAAGCAAAATCAAGCGTAACATAAATTTTTACCTTATCCAGCCAGAAATGAGAAAATTGTTCAATCTCAAGCCAGTGCTCCTGGGGAAGAGAAGAGAGCTCCTGATAGCATGAGGATGCGTAAAAATTCCTGAGACACTTCTCTGCATAATCAAACAACCTCTCCCATTCTTCTTCGCCTATATCAATGTTGTATTCATGTTCAAAAAGTGCACAGGTCCTGGGCTTGCTCAGGTATCTTTTTCTCCGGGAGGAAAGGAAACCCTCTTTCATTACTTTACGCGCCAGCCGGATAACTTCTTCTATATCAGGCAGCGCCGCTCCCCGGTAAATATTCACCAGGCCCCGTTCAACACAGGAGTGCACTACCTCCCCAATCCACATATACCTGTTTTTCAACTGTTTAAGCATATAAATTTGCCTGGTCCTTTCGGGCGCATCAAACTTCCAACCGCCCCAGCTGCCGTAATAGTTGAAATAATATTTTCTGGCACATTCCCTGAATACAATGTCCCGCGATTTGGACCAGGAGAACTCTTTAACCAATTCTTTCATTTTTCTACTACATCCTTATTTTTGCCACGGGATGAAGGACTGTCTCCAGGCTTTCACTTCTCAAAGTGGTACTTCTGTTCTTTACGGGGAACCCACCATTTTATGAAATTATACCCAATACCCGCAGGAGCAAGTTCTACCCCCCTGAATCGCCTATGTATAATTACCAGGGAATCAGGAACATAGAGAAAGGTGTAGGGTTGGTCATCATAGATTAGCCGGTGAATCCTGTGGTAGTATCTTTTTCGCTCTTCCAGGTCAAAGGTTCTCCTTGCCTTTACCAACAGTTCATCAACTTCTTTATTTTTGTAAGAGATAAAATTGAATTCTCCTTCCCGGGTGCGGGAGGAATGCCATATATCGTAGGGGTCCGGGTCACCTGCCAATCCAGCCCAGCCCAATATCACTGCATCAAATTTCTTCTTATCAATGAATTCACTTAAAAAAGTAGCCCACTCTATTATTCTTATCTCTACCTTAATCCCGATTTTACCCAGGTTATCCTGGATAATCTCTGCGCATTTTTTTCGCTGTATATTCCCCTGGTTGGTAACGATGGTGAAGGAGAAGGGAACACCGTCCTTATCAATAATTCCGTCTCCGTCATGGTCCCACCATCCTTCCTCTTTTAACATCTCTTTAGCTTTGTCCGGATTGTAGGGAAAAGGCTTTACCTCGGGGTTGTAAGCCCAGGAGGAGGGAACAAAGGGGCCCGTGGAGACAGTGCCCAGCCCCAGGAGGATTCCGTCAATTATGGCTTCCCTGTCAATGGCCATGGTAAGTGCCTGGCGAACTTTTTTACTTTTAAACAAGGGGTTATTCAGGTTATACCCCAGGTAAGTGTAGCCGAAACTGGGATAGCGAAATTTCCGGAAATTACGCCGGAAAAAGGGAGAGTTCGTCTGCAATTTGAACTGGTAGGGGGTAAGCCCCATCTCATCTATTCCTCCTGCCCTGAGCTCCATGAACATGGTGGCCTGGTCAGGAATAATTCGGTAGATGTAACGGGAAATATAGGGGCTTCCTTCAAAGTAATCCGGGTTGGATTTTAAAACAATCTTGTCGCCTGTTTTCCATTGCAGAAATTTATAGGGGCCCGTGCCCACGGGATTCCTGGCGTAGGAAGTGGTATTCAGGTCTTCTCCCTTTAAGAGATGCTCAGGCACTATCCACATGGTCCAGGAAGAGAGCCCCGGAGAGAATGGCTCTTTGTAGGTTACCTGGAAAGTATAGTCATCTATAACCTTTGCTTCTTTTACCAGGAGAAAACTTGAAGCATAGGGAGTACGCACCTTGGGATCGATTAGCTTCTGGTAGGTAAAAAGGCAATCCTTTGCAGTAAAAGGCTTGCCATCCTGCCACTTCACCCCTTTTCTCAGGTGGAAGGTAATAGTTAAATTATCCGGGGAGACCTCCCAGGATTCTGCCAGGTCCCCGGTCAGCTCAAGGTTTTTATCGTATTTTAAGAGCCCATTGTAGATTAGCCCACAAATGTCCTGAGAGGCTGAGTCTGAGGCTACGAAAGGGATAAGCGTGGAAGCATCGCCAATGGAGCCCACCACGATAGCCCCTCCATACTCCGGCTTTTCCCCCGCATAAAGAGAGAAACTCAGGGTAATGATTAACAGGATAAAAGCAGTAACTCTTCTCACTTTTTGGGTAGAGATTGCCCTTTTATAAGCAGGTTTTTCAGAGAAGACTGGGTAAATTTCTCGTGTGCAATGAGCGAGAGGTAAAGGGAAGTGAGCATGAATACTATCGCCACCCCGGAGGTAAGCCGGGTGAAGAAGGTGCTGGTAGAAGCACCAAACACACCGCTGGGGCCTCCCCCAAAGATATTGGAAAGCCCGGCTCCTTTTCCCACCTGGAAGAGCACAATGAGAATCAGGAGTATGGAAACCAGGATATGAAGCGCTATTAAAAAAGTAAACATAGCAAGGAAGAATAACACATATGCCGCTTCATTTCAACCCCGTCCATTCCCATTCTTTTTCTGCCCGGGGTGGCCCAAGAATTGCCTGGTAGAGTATGGCATTTCTCAACCCTTCGCGGGTGAGGATAATTTCAGGCTTCCAGGTGACCTCCTCTGCAGTAGAATGGCAGGGAGCTCCCGGCTCAGGCTTCGCAACGAGAGAGCACACAGGCTCTTCCTGCTCCCGGGGAGGAGGCACACGAGTTTCTTCCATCCGGGGAGGAGGCATCTCCGAGGGGAATTCCGGCATATCCTCCTTCCCGGCAGTAGAAGCCTCCTGCAGGAACTTTTCTATTTCTTCCTGTTTGGCCACATATTCATCCTGGGCAGCTGTTTCGCGAAAAAGCCTCTGAATGAAGTGAGTAAATAGTATGAATCCTAAGATTATGAACAATAACTTCATTTCTGTTTTTCCCTCTTCTCATCACCTGCAAGAGAGTCTCTCATACGCGTGTCTGCCTGGATATTTCTGAGCCGGTAATAATCCATGATTCCCAGCTGTCCCTTGCGAAATGCCTCGGCAATGGCCATGGGCACTTCTGCTTCCGCTTCCACGAGTTTTGCCTGCATCTCTGCAATCCTGGCCTTATTTTCCTGTTCCATGGCTACTGCCATTGCCCTTCTCTGTTCAGCCCTTGCCTGGGCAATCTGCTTGTCAGCTTCCGCCTGTTTTATCTGCAACCTGGCTCCGATATTATCACCCACATCGATATCCGCAATATCTATGGAAAGAATTTCAAATGCCGTGCCTGCATCCAATCCCTTGGCAAGCACTGCCTTGGAAATAACATCGGGATTTTCCAGGACTGATTTATGCGACTCCGAAGAGCCGATAGCACTCACTATCCCCTCTCCCACTCGGGCAATAACCGTCTCTTCTGTAGCACCACCTACCAGTCTCTCAATATTCATCCGTACGGTTACCCTTGCCTTTGCCTTCAACTGGATACCATCTTTTGCCACCGCGGCCACAGTGGGACTACCCCGGGAAGGGTCAGGACAATCAATCACCCTGGGATTGACACAGGTCCTCACTGCATCCAGCACATCCCTTCCGGCCAGGTCAATTGCGGCTGCCTCGGCAAAGCTGAGCGGTATATTTGCCTTGTTGGCAGCAATGAGCGCCTGGACTACCCTTACCACATTACCTCCGGCCAGGAAATGCGCTTCCATCTCATCCGTATTTACCGCAAGCCCCGCCTTCACTGCCATTATGCGGGAATTTACAATGACTGCGGGGTTCACCTTGCGCAGGGTCATCCCCACCAGGTTCATTAACCCCACGCGCGCACCGGAGAGAAGCGCCCTGAACCATAAGCCAAAAAACCGGATTATCGTACCTGCCACTACCAACCCCACTATCACTATCAGAAAAACAACAAAACCTTTCATCCTTTCCCTCCTTTTTCCTCTTTATCCATTATACTCTTAAGGAAAGCAATTAACTGGCCACTTTCCACGATAATCTTTTCCATTACCTTGGTCTTCTCCAGAGGGTCGGTAGGAACCGACTCATCCAGAGCAGAGAAGGTGTCCAAAATACCTTTACCTTCCGGCAAAATTTCTTTTACCTTTTTCAGAAGTTTATTATACCTCTCTATGAAAGGTAAGCAGGTATAATATCCTGAGCCAAGGTGCTGGGTGTCCCTTGCTTCCTGCAGAAAAGCTTCCAACATTTCCAGGAGTATTTTTTCAAGCATCTTCTTCAATCTCCTTGACTTTCAGCTGATTGCCGCTTACTTCCAAAACCCGCACCTTTTTCCCTTTCCCTACATATATCCCTTCGGTTACCACTCCTACTCTCTTGCCTTCTATTTCTGCTATACCCACCGGCCTGAGCAGGGTAAGGGTGATTCCCTCCTTCCCCACCAGCTTCTCCAGCTCTTTTTCCTGGGCCACATATCCCCTGTTAGTATCCTCCTTTTCCTCCAGGATTAACCTCTTCCCCCAGCGCGTGCGGTGAAACTGTTTTATCCAGATATAAATAAGAATCCCTCCCAGTAAAATCTGGAAAGCAATAATTAAAGGCGCCTGCTGGGGTAAAACGCGATACGCATATACCATGCTCACTACAATTAAAATGCTTCCTATGGTACCCAGTATTCCCCCGGGAAGATATAATTCCAGGAAGATAAGCAGCAATCCTCCCAGATAGAAGAGAAGCACCCTGCTCATCGCTTTCTTCTCCACCTTAATTTTCTTCTGGCTTCTTTGACCCTGGCCAGTACTTCTTTGATTCTTTTGCTCAGCTCCTCCATGGAAAAAGGCTTGGCGATATACTCAAGCGCCCCCAGGCTTAATCCCTGTACCCTGTCTTTCAGGGCAGTTCTTACCGTAAGAAAGATTATAGGAATGCCAGCAGTAAGCACGTGCCCCTTTAAACGCCGCGCTACTTCGAAACCATCCAGGCGAGGAAGATTTACATCCAGCACAATGAGGTCCGGTGCTTCCAGAGGAGCCAACCGCAAAGCCTCCTCCCCGGTATATACTTTTATTACCTTGTGTCCCTCCTTCTCCAGGTATATGGCTATAGAGTCAACCAAATCCTCTGCATCATCTACCACCATTATCTTAGCCATCCTTGCCTCCCTTTTCTATTGTATCGCCCGATCTCAACGGCAACCAGAGGAGAAATATACTTCCCCCCTCCTTTTTGTTTTTTGCCGCTATTTTCCCCCCCAGAAGTTCCACTAACCTGGCAGTTATAGAAAGCCCCAATCCAGAACCCCATCCCTTACGCGCTTCCTCTTTGTCTACCCGATAGAACGGTTCAAATATCCTGTTTTCCTCACCTTCCGGAATTCCTATCCCCATATCTTCCACCTCAATTTTTACTTTCCCCTCTTCCTTGCCTGCTTTTATTATAACCTTTCCTGCCCCTAATGTGAACTTTATCCCGTTTTCTACCAGGTTATCCATAATAATTTTCAGGGCAAAAGGGTCTGAATAGATAGAAGGCAGGCGGGAAGGAAGCTGCAGCACTATCTCTACTCCCTTTTCCCGGGCAAAGGGGGAAAAGTCTTCCTTTACTTTTTCCAGTAAACCGCGCAGTGAGAATTTGGTAAAAAATGTTTCCCACTCCCCGGATTCCAGACGGGAAAAGTTAAGCAGGTTATCCACCAAGCGGGCTAAATACTGTGCATGCGTGCTTATCTTCTTCAGCCTTTCTTTTTGCTCGGGATTGACCTCTCCCAGTTTACCCGTAGCAAGAAGATGGGCATAATTACGAATTATGGTAAGCGGAGTTTTGAACTCGTGGGATACAGCAGAAATAAAAGTGGATTTCATTTCGCTTGCCTCCTCCAGCATCTCTTTCTGCTCCCGCAGGGTTTTCAGGTTCTCCTGCAACCTATCTGCCATGGAATTAAGCGAGTGGGCAAGAGACTCAAGCTCATCAGCGGTTTTTATGGATATGCGGGTGGACAGCTTCCCGGAAGCAAACTCGTGGGCAAACTTGTCTATTTTTCTCAAAGGCAGGGTGACACGCCGGGAGAAAAATATGCCTAATAAAGCCACACCGATTACGATAACTATAAACTGCCTGAGAATATGGTAGAAGACTTCCCGGTAGCTTCTCAGCCCCTCCTCTCTCTTTTGTATCACCACTAAACGCCAGTCTCCCAGCTGGCGGGAACGCAAGAACCGCAACTTCCACTTTTTTCTTATGTACTCATTACCAGTAAGAATTGCCCGGCTTCCCCCTTTTCCTTTCCAGTTGGCAGAAGAAATGAGCAGGGTATCCCCCAGGAAGACATGCGCACTGCCTGTTTCCCCTATAGAAAAGAATTTAAGCGTGCGGAACAATTTCCCT
This sequence comes from bacterium, assembly GCA_027021085.1. Lineage (GTDB taxonomy): Bacteria > CAIJMQ01 > CAIJMQ01 > JAADFP01 > JAADFP01 > JAADFP01. The sequence goes on along the minus strand of JALUVB010000079.1, from coordinate 3,009 downwards.
GCCTCGACCTCCACCTTTACCACCCCCAGAAAGGTATTCTTTTCCATGAGCGGGATAATCACGCACATATCTGTTCCGTCCCAGCTTACAAATTTACTCCCCTTTTTTGCTTTTTCCCACCACTTTTCCCGGGAGAGCAAGAAGTGCTCCGGCTTTTTAGTAAAGGCAAGGAGGAATCCGGTTTCATCAGCCACGGAAATTCTTTTTATGGGTAGAAGCGAGGCCTGGGAAATGCTACCCAGGTACCGGGAAAGCGGATTGTGGAGAAACAGAGGAAGCGGCGGCTTATTATCCGGGATGTTCTGCCAGTTCTCCTGCAGGTAGGAAATCTTTTTTTCTTTCCAGAAAGAGAACCTTTTCCTGGTTTCTTGCAATTTGCTCTTCAGGGAAGAAGAGTCTGTCAGGTTGCTGTCCAACCACCTCTCCAGCTCCCTGCCTCTTTCTTCTATATCCCTTCTCAAAATATCTCCCGATACGGAAATCTCCTCTTTGAATACCAGCAGAAGTGTATTCCTTACCAGGAGAAGAGAGATGAGGATATTAAACAGGAAAGAAAGAACGGTTACCGCGAGCAGAATGATAAGAAGCTTACTCTGTAAACGCATCTACACTACTATCTTTTTCACCACTATGCGGGGGCCTTCTGTTTTTACCACCTTTACCATCTCTCCCGGTTCTATAAACTCGCCCTCGCTTACCACATCTATGATTTTTCCTTCAATTTCCACCTTGCCTGCAGGACGGATATGGGAAATGGTTTTTCCCCTCTTTCCTATCCAGAAAGAATAATCAGGAAGCGCGGTAAACTCCTTTTTCTTAAGAGAGGTGGAAAGAGCGAGATGCGAAAACAGCGGAGTACGAGGAAGAAACTTGAGAAATGCGAGAAACCCGGCAAGAAGAACTGCAAAGCTGAACGAAATCGAGTAAATTGCCTCTCTAAATGTTTTCCATTCTATAGGAGTATGGGGTAAAGGATATTTTACCAGCGAGAGGTAAAGCGAAGTTAATATCAATAGTATCCCTGCTATTCCGGCTATGCCAAATCCCGGGATAAGAAATACTTCCACCAGAAGAAGTGTACAGCCCAACAGGAAAAGCAGAATGTCCAGCCATTCCAGCAATCCGGCAAAGTATTTGCCCGTGAAAAAGAGCAAGAGAAGGATAACCCCAGCAGTCCCCGATATTCCCCAACCCGGCATGGTAAATTCAAAAATCAAGGCCAATATCCCTAAAGAGAAAAGAAGCGAAGAAACCGTGGAATTAGTGAGAATACCCGCCAGCTTTTCTCCCGGGTTAGGAAATACTTTTTCTATCTTTTCATCCCTCAACCCGGAAAGCTTGAGGAACTCCTCCCGGGAAGAAGGATTCCCTTCTGCCAGTCCCACCTGCCTGGCTTCCTTACCGGAAAGAGTCAGCAGTTTTCCCCGGGGAGAGATTACCCTGAGCACTTTTTTCCCCTTCGCCTCCTGCTTGTACATCAATTTCCCCCCCTCCACCTCCACAAGCTCCACATCCTTGTCCACAAATGCCTCGGCCAGCAGGGGAGAATGTTTTTTTGCCGAGGCAGTAGTGCGAAATAGGGCACGCGTATAGGAAACAACCTTCTCTGACGCCTCCTTCATCTTCCCCAGCCCTCCGGTAACCGGTGTAGCAGCCCCGATTGTCCCGCCGGGGGTAATATAGATATGGTCAGTGGCTAGGGCAAGCAGGGAGCCGGCAGATATGGCACGGGGATTTATAAAAGAAAAAGTGGGAATGGGAAAAGAAAGCAAGCTGTCCCTCATCTCTATCATAGAATCCAGCCTTCCGCCAAAAGTTGAAATTTCCAGGACTACTGCATCCACCTTATCCTGCGAGGCTTTTGCAAGTGCCCTTTTCAGGAAAGATGCCTTTCCCCACTCGATTTCGCCTTCAATGGGTATCCAGAGAATTTCCCCCGCATAGCTTAAAAGGGGAAATAAAAAAACAAGGAGAAGACAAAGAAACCTCATAGCTGAAAGAGCTTTTCTTTTAGCTTCCTTTCCACCAGGGGAGGGACAAACTCTGATAGCTCTCCTCCCAGGGAGGCTATTTCCTTTATTATACGTGAACTAAAGAAAGAGTAATTTTCTTTAGGCATCATGAATATCGTTTCAATGTCCGGGGCAAGTTTCCGGTTAGAAAGGGCCATCTGGAATTCGTACTCAAAATCAGATATTGCCCTTACTCCCCGAAGAATCACCCGGCATTTCTTTTCCTGCACAAATTCCACCAGGAGGCCGGAAAAACTTTCTACCCTCACCTGAGCAAAAGAGGAAGTAGCCTCCCTGGCCATTTCCATTCTTTCCGCCAGGGTAAAAAAGGGCTTTTTGCCAGGATTCTCTGCCACTGCCACCACAACCCTGCTGAATATGTGACAGGCCCTTTCGATTAAGTCCAGATGTCCGTAAGTTATGGGGTCAAATGTTCCCGGGTATATTATCAATGAATCTCACCTCTCCCTAATATTATCAATGATACCAAAATTCAGGAGTAATTTCTCTGAAAACAGTAATATCCCCTTTCCCGGCATCCCGCGGGGCAGAATCCCGGGATAACCGGGTAAAGGTGTGATTTGCCCCGGTATACATCCGGATGGCCTGCCCGCTACCGCCCCCTGTTGGGGCACCTATTCCCTGCTTATATCTTGTATTTCGCTTTTCCTTCACTACTTACTACTGACCGCAGTCTATGGTCTAAAAGTTGTGAGTTGTGAGTTGTTAGTTGCCAGTTCCCTATCCCGGCACCTGTCGGGGCACCTATTCTCCCACCTGTGTTCTGCATTCTGCATCCCCTCTCCCAGTCTAACGTCTATAGTCTACCGTCTATAGTCTAAAATGCTACTCGCTACTAAACCAAGGTATCTTACTCATCCAGAAAATTCGGGGCAGGCAGGCTTACCTACTCACTCCCTTAAAGTAGAGGTATAATAGACTATGCGCATTCTCCTTGTAACCCATCTTTACCCTTCGCCTTCTTACCCTTATTTGG
>JALUVB010000078.1 GCA_027021085.1 bacterium | reverse complement strand
CTTACTCATCCAGAAAATTCGGGGCAGGCAGGCTTACCTACTCACTCCCTTAAAGTAGAGGTATAATAGACTATGCGCATTCTCCTTGTAACCCATCTTTACCCTTCGCCTTCTTACCCTTATTTGGGGGTGTTTGTTAAGAACCAGGTGGAAGCATTTAGAAATGTAGGGGTGGAGGTTCTTCTTTCCGCCGTTTCTTTTCCTTCCAGAGGAAAGAGTTTCGTCTTTCTCAAATATCTTCTGCTATTTTCCCGTACCCTCCGTCTGCTCTTTCTGCCTTTTGACCTTGTGCATGTACACTATATCTACCCTCCGGGCCTGCTTGGCTTAATGGTGAAATGCATCAGGAGAGTCCCCCTGGTAGTAACCTCTCACGGAGGTGATATAAACGATATGGCAGAGAGAAACGGGATAAATAAATTCTTTACCGCTGTAATTTTAAAGTTTTCCGATGCAATAATCACTGTCAGTGAGGATATCAAGAAAAAAATCGTTGCGAGGTATGCTATTCCCACAGAAAAAGTAAGGGTAATAAATATGGGGGTAAACAGCAAAATTTTTAAACCTTTTCCCCGAGAGGAACCCGAAGAGAAAATAATTCTTCTCTTTGTAGGAAGATTGGAAAGGGTGAAAGGGCTTGATATTATCCTTGAATCCTTACTTTATTTGCCCCAGGAAGTTCATCTTCTGGTGATAGGAGAAGGGAGAGAGAAGGGGAGATACGAGAGATTTGTCAGAGATAAGGGATTACAAAAGAGGGTGGAGTTCCTGGGAGGTTTTCCCCAGGAAAAACTTCCCTTCATGTATAGCCAGGCACACCTTACAGTAATTCCTTCCCGGGAGGAGTCTTTTGGCCTGGTGGGACTGGAATCCATGAGTTGCGGCACGCCGGTTATAGCTTCCAGCAGAGGAGGGCTCACAGAATACATAAAGGATGGAATTAACGGATTCCTTGTTCCTTCGGAAGAGCCCGCAGCCTGGAGTGAGAAAATCAGCAAAGTTCTTAAAATGTATCTTTCTCCCCAGTGGGAGGGTCTCAGAAAGAGGGGAAAAGGAACAGCGCAAAAATTTTCTTCTTTGCACCAGGCAGAAAAAGTCAAAAAACTATACCACACAATTCTTTTAAACAGGGGTATCTGATATAATTCCAGAAAGGTTCCGAAATTTTTAAAGCAAGGAGGTATTCAAATGGTAATTATCGGAGAGAAGATAAACTCTTCTCGGAAAAAAGTAGGCGAAGCACTAAAAAATAGGGATTCATCCTACATAATCTCCCTGGCCCGGAAACAGAAAGAAGCAGGAGCCAGCTTTATAGATGTAAACTGCGGCACCCTTTTCAGCCAGGAGAAGGAATGCATGGAATGGCTGGTAAAAACCCTGCAGGAAACACTGGAAGTTTCCCTCTCCATAGATTCTCCTTCTCCAGAGGCCCTGGAAGCAGGGTTTCGCACCCACCAGGGAAAAGCTTTTCTCAATTCCATAACCGGTGAGAAGGAAAGAATAGAGAAAACTTTGCCGCTCATAAAAGAATTTAAACCCTATGTCATCGTGCTTTGCATGGACGAAAACGGTGCTCCCCACGACCCGGCAGGGAGAGTGGAGATTGCCAGGAAGGTTACAGAAACACTTACCGCTGAAGGAGTGGCAGCAGAAGATATTTTCTTTGACCCCATTATAAGGCCAATCTCGGCTGAATCTGATGCAGGAGCAGTAGCCCTGGAAACTATCGGGAAAATAAAGGAAGAGATACCAGGAGTTAAAACCACCTGCGGACTCAGCAATATCTCCTACGGCTTACCGCTCCGCGCCCTTCTCAACGCCACCTTTTTAGCCATGGCCATGGGGAAAGGTTTGGACGGAGCAATTCTTGACCCTACCGAGAGCAAGATACAGGAAGTTATCTGCGCAGGTGAAGCATTGAAAGGAGAAGACACTTACTGCCTGAATTACATAAGTGCCTTCAGGGAGGGCAAACTGGGGAAATAGCACAAATTTCCCCGGTATTGTTCACGGACAGGGTATGAAGAGGGCAATAGCAAGAAACAAAAAGGCTACCCATGACTTCCAGATTCTGGAAACTTACGAAGCAGGGATAATTCTGAAGGGGCCTGAAGTAAAATCAATCAGGGAGGGGAAGGTTTCCATCAAAGATTCCTTTGCCCGTATAGAAAACGGGGAAGTGTACCTGTATCACATGAGCATTTCTCCCTACCAACCCTCCTCCTCTTTTGCCCCTCCCCCGGAAAGGCGAAAAAAGCTCCTTCTTAAGAAAACCGAGATACATCGCCTGGAAGGGAAGCTTTCTGGCGGGGGATTAACCCTTATCCCCCTCAGTATTTATATAAAGCAGGGATGGATAAAAGTGGAGCTTGCCCTGGCGCGCGGAGCGCGGAAGTATGAGAAAAGGGACAAGATAAAAAAGCGCGAAGTGGAGAGAGAAATCTCCCGCATGCTAAAATCCAGAAGATAAAAATGGTATAATATAAAGAGTGTGTTCTTTGAAAAGGGGGCGAGCGGATTCGACAGAAAGAGATTCCGAAGATAGGGGCATGCCGAGGTGGCCAGGAGGCCTCGTCTCCAGGCTAAAAGCCCGGAGTCTTCCCCGCTGAATATCGGGGAGGAAAAACACCTGGCAAAAAGATAAGCGCCGACGAGGCAGTTGCTCTGGCTGCATAAATAGCAGTCACATCCTCTTTCTCCTTGCCTGCAGGAGGAAGAAGGGTGTTGGTTTGCAGGCTTACCTTTCTTTCTTCGCCCGGAGGAAGGAAGGGAAATACTTGCGGGCTGGTTCCTTCCACTCTTGTCCGAGGAGAGAGAAGGAACGAGAATTAAACTCGGACTAAGCATGTAGTCCCTTCTGAGGAGCCTTTCTGGACGCGGGTTCAACTCCCGCCGCCTCCACTCCTCTATTATGAAAAATTACTTTATCTTTATATTTTTTTTGTTTTTTTCTTCCTCGCTTTATCCGCTCCAGGTCGCGGGCGTTCGCTACTCCTCTCGCCCCGAGAAAACCAGGATTGTGCTGGACCTGGACTCCTACCCCTTTTACCGGGTGGAAAAAAACGCTTCTTCCCTGCAAATTTACCTGCCTGGATACGAAGGGAAACCGCGCACCCTTTTCATAAATAACCAGCTGGTAAAAAAATTAACCCTGAAGCCGGAGGAAATTTCCACCTCCCTTACCATTGAATTGGCCAAAGCGAACTACACCTACCGCGTTTTTCCCCTCACCAACCCTTACCGCCTGGTCATTGACCTCTCTTACAGGCAATCCAGGAAAAGCCTGCAGAGAATAGTCATTGACCCCGGGCACGGGGGAAAGGACCCGGGAGCCATAGGCTGGGGAGGCCTGAAAGAAAAGAATGTAACCTTGAAGATTGCACTCTATCTCAGGGACTACCTGAAACGTGATGGGTTTACCGTCTTCCTTACCCGGGATAAGGACGTTTTCGTGCCTTTGAGAAAAAGGGTGCAATTCTCCAATTCACACCAGGCCGACCTCTTTGTTTCCATTCACTGCAATGCTTCTCTCTCCCGTTATGCCACAGGATTCGAAACCTATTACCTGGATGAAGCCCTGGACCCTTTATCCCGGGCCGTAGCACGGGTAGAAAACTCCGTGGTAAACCTGGAAGACAAGGTGGAAAAAAGAAAACTTACCATACTGGAAGACCTGGACTTCCTTGAGTACCGCAAGGAGAGCATCATGTTGGCCAGGCTCATACAAGCAAAGCTGGACAGATACCTTCCCACTCCTAACCGCGGCCACAAATCCGCCCTGTTCTACGTTCTGAAAGGTATCGATTCACCGGGTGTCCTGGTAGAAACCGGTTTTATTTCCAGTCCCTACGAGGCAAGACTGTTCAGGAAAAATTCCTACCTCAAGCAAATTGCCCGGGGGATTGAAGGAGGCATTGTTAACTTCAGAAAGGAGTTTGAAGCAAGTGAAGGATTCACCCGTAAATTCTCTTCCCATAGGAATTTTTGATTCCGGCGTAGGCGGTCTGACAGTTTTCCAGGCTATCCGCAAAACCCTACCGGAAGAAAATATCATATACCTGGGAGATGTAGCAAGGGTCCCTTACGGGGTAAAATCCGCCCCCCTGGTCAGGCAATATGCTTACCAGATTACCCGGTACCTGATAAAGAAAGGGATAAAGGTGCTGGTTGTAGCCTGTAATACGGCTTCTGCCACCTCCCTGGAATTCCTGGAGAGAAAATTCCCCCTCCCTATAACCGGAGTAATTCTCCCCGGCGTGAGGGAATCGATTCTCTCCACCCGGAATAAAAAAGTAGGTATTCTGGGCACCCGCACCACCGTAGAAAGCGGGGCTTACCAAAACCTCTTAAAGTCAATGGACAGCAGGATAGAGGTATTTGCCACACCTGCTCCCCTCCTGGTGCCCCTGGTGGAAGAAGGATGGATAGACAGGCCGGTTACCCGGATGGTAATAAAAGAATACCTTGCCCCCTTCAAAAACTGGGGCGTGGATACTGTAATCCTGGGCTGCACCCACTACCCTCTGCTTAAACAGGTAATGGAGCAGGAAGCACCCGGGATAAAGTTCATTGATGCAGCAAAAGCAGTAGCCAGGTATCTCAAAGAACTCCTGGAAGCACGGGGATTAAAAGGCGGAAGCGGAAAAGAAGAATTTTTCCTGACCGATACCCCTGCCCACTATTTCAGCCTCTTTTCCCTTTTCCTGAAGCGAGAAGTAAAAAACATCCAGCCGGTAAAACTGGAGGATTTTGATGAGCCGGGAGGGAAGGAGAAAT
>JALUVB010000077.1 GCA_027021085.1 bacterium | reverse complement strand
GTCTATAGTCTGAAGTCTATGGTCTGAAAACCTGGATGCCTGCTTTCGCAGGCCTGCCCGCCCTCCGGGAGCAGGCGGGCATGACAGGTGGGCAGGATACCAGGATACTAAGATACCGGGATACCAGGAAACCGATTCACTGCTTACTGTTTACTATTTACTGCTCACTATCTCCCAGTCTATAGTCTAAAGTCTAAAATACAGCTTCCCGGTTCCATCCCGTCCCGGAGACGCGCCGAGATAAAAGCCGGCAGCTAATTCCGGTATTCCCCAGCTTACTGCAATTATCCCTGCAGAAGAGAGAGCAACTCTTCCGAAGAGGGAATTTCCTCTTCCCAGCGCTTCACTTCCTCGCCTTCCACCAGCACTAGCGTGGTGGGTATCTTGAAAACACCCAAAAGAGACGCTTCTGTTAAGTCATCCAGATCTTCCATGTCGTAGTAGTGATAATCAACATTTAATTTCTCTTTTCCTAACAGGTGCTCCACCTTGTTCCGCGTGCTCTTGCAGCGGGCACACTCGCTTTTCCCAAAAATTTTAATCTCTTTCATGGCAACTTCACCTTCCTATGTTTCCGTTAACTGCATAATTTCCCTTGTGCCTGTCTTTAAGCTCGCCTATCTTTGATTTATTCCAGTTGTTTACCCTGGAAAAGTAACCTACTATCCTGGTTATTCCATAGGTATCAAAACTGCCGCAGAAAGCGCAGACATCCTTCAGTCCCCTGTCTGAGCGCCGGCAATCGTTGCAGACGGTAAACTCCGGAGATATGGTAAGTTGGGCAGCAGGGGTCTTATGGAAAGTCTTGCTTACCAGGTTGAGGATGCCCTCGGCACTTGGCTTTTCCTCCCCGATGAAAGCATGAATTATTGCCCCGCTTTCTATAAGAGGATGGAATTTTGCCTGCTTCTCAATCCTTTCCACCAGGGTGATAGGCGCATCGGGGCGGAAATGGATGGAGTTGGTATAGTAATACTCTTCGCCCTTTATATCACCCTTTATAACATCTATGCTTTCCGGGTAATTTTCCATGTCAATCTTAGCCAGCCTGCGGGTGGCAGATTCAGCCGGGGATTCTTCCAGGGAGATTTTCAGCCCGTACCGCTTGCTGTATTCCTTGGCCTTAAGGAACATGTAGGAAATTATTTTTAACCCTAACTTGTAAGTTTCCTCGTCCTGGTGCAGCTCCTGTCCGACCAGGTACTGCACGCACTCATTGAGTCCTACAATACCCACAATGTAGGTTACCTTGTCCAGGTCTATATAGGGGAATCCATCCCGGGCAATTTTCCCCACTTCCCAGAGGGGAAGTCCCGGTGCCTTCATCAGTTCATGGATAAAATCTCTTTTTTCCATGTGTGCTTTCATTACCAGCTCAAATGTCCTGTCAATCTCCCGGAACAGCTTCTCCAGGTTGCCCTTTCCTGCCCTGTATGCTGCCTGGGGAAGGTTTATGGTTACATTCTGAAACCCGCAGAACCTCATGCTTTCCGGGTGCCTTATCATGTAGTCATCGGTAACCTTGTACCTGAGTCTGCAACAGGCAGCCAAGGTAACCTCGTCCCGGTCAAAGATGAAGTAGGGAGTGCCGTTTTCTGAAGCCACATAAGAGGCAAACTTCAGTAATTCAAATTGTTCCGGGTCTTCAAATGTATCCGCGTTCACATGCAGGTCCATTTTGGGAAAAGCAAACACATGGCCGTGCCTATCACCTTCCAGCCATACCTCCATTAAAGCCCGGGCAAATTTCATGGCTTCTTTCTTGTATGCCTTGTAGGTTTTCCCGGTAGCTTTTCCCCGCGGCCCTATGGCCGGCACATCTTCTAAGTACCTGGGGATGCCGGTGTGAATATTAAAGTCCAGGAAAAGAGTCTGCCCTCCGCGGGAAAAGGCGTTTTGTGAACCAGAGAATATGAGATATTGGGCTTCCTGCTTCATCTCTTTATCAGACATGCCTACCAGGTAGGGAGCATAGAAGACATTCAAGTAGCCTACTCCCAGTGCGCCGGCATAGTAAGCTTGCATGGAGGCAAGAAAGGTATTGAGGTGGCCGGTGAGGGTTCTTGCATGGGCCGCAGGAAGGGAGGAGGTGTCCAGGTTTTCCAGTTCCAGCCCGTACTTCTTCAGGTATTCCAGGGAGTGACTGGAACAGTAAACCCGGGTGGGATAGCCAAGGTCGTGAATATGTATAATTCCCCTGAGGTGTGCCTCGGATACTTCCGGCGAGAAAACCCTCTGCAGGGAGTATTGCTTCAGCACCTGCTCGGCAATGGTCAGGTTGACTGCTTCCGGGTTATTGGCAGAGATATTGGAATTTTCTTTGCTTTTGGAGTATATCACCTGTTCCAGGTTATATACGGGAACTCCCAGTATCTGTTGAGTGGCTAATTTCTTGCGGTATCCCCGGATGAGCAGTTCGTTGTTTACCATTTCCCGGATTAAGGTAGTGGTGGTTTCTTTGAGCCCGGAACGAAACACTTTACCTTCCACAGCCGTAGCAATTGCATTGGCTACAGCGGGGGAGAGCTGGCATTCTTTTATGAGGGCATTTGTTATCCTGTTTTTATCCCAGGGGAGGAGAACTTCTTCCTGGGGAGTATACACGAGAAGGGAAAGGTCCGTGGTAGAGGTATTTTTGTTAGTGGATTTCCTCACCTTTATAAGTGAACGCTGGCGATTTCTCCAGTCACGGTAAAGTATAAAAGCTTTGGCCGTTTTTGCATGGCCGTTTTCAATAAGAATCTTTTCCACAGCATCCTGTATTTCTTCAATATCCGGCACCTCGTATCCCTGGGTAAGAAGATAATTCTCTGCCTGCCGGGCTAATTCCTCTGCCTTTTCCCTGTCCTCTCCCCCCACTGCCTTTACAGCTTTGAATATTGCCTCGGTTATCTTGCTCCTGTCATAGGCAACCAGCCTGCCATCCCGCTTTCTCACAAATTCTATCTTCCCGGTTTTCCCGGAAGCATCGGGATGCCCGGTTATATTTTCCCTCTCCTCTACGCCCAAATCCTTACCAACTTTACCTTCTCCCATTTCCATCTCGTCCTCCCTTTTCTATATCTTTTACTTCTCTCAAAAAATCTCCTACGTCTTTAAATTCCCTGTATACAGAAGCAAACCTTACGTACGCCACCTTATCCAGGTCGTACAACCCCCTCATTACTGCCCCTCCTATCTCCTGGGAAGGCACTTCCACGTAAAACCTGTTTCTCATCTCGGTAAAAATTTTTTCCACCAGTTCTTCCACCTTCTCCATGCTTAAAGGCCTTTTCTCGCATGCTTTCATAATCCCTGCTTTTAATTTATCTCTCTGAAAATACTCTCTCTTGCCATCTTTCTTAATCACCATTAAGGGCGTCATCTCCACGCGCTCTCGCGTGGTAAACCTTTTCCCGCAGTTTAAACATTCTCTTCTTCTTCTTATAGAAGTAGCATCAGGACCCGTACGTGAATCCACCACTCGATCCTCCAGATTTCCACAGAAAGGGCACTTCATAACGCAATATATTGTTATATATATTTTTAGCTATCCAACATGTTGTTGTCAATAAGAAAAAAACTGTCTTTAAGAAAGAAATAGAGTTTTTAAGTCAGAAAAAGAATTTTTATGGATTATTCTGGCTTTTCCCGCTCTTTAAGCTCACGCGGATACCGGCATTTCTGAGGAGTTCCACGCCATCCCCCGGTCTTTCGGCTTCCTTCTTGCAAACTACCCGGGAAATGCCGGCGGAGATAATCATCTTGGCACACAGAATACAGACCTGGGCATTCACGTAGAGGGTAGTTCCCTCGGTAGAGATACCGAATTTTGCACACTGCAGAATGGCAGAAGCTTCGCCATGCGTGCATTTACCTACTTCGTAACGCGTTCCGCTCGGAATACCCTGCAGGTCCCTCTCGCATATTCCCATATCAATGCAGTGGGGGGCCCCGGAAATACATACACCGTTATACCCGGTGGCTATTATCCTTTTGCCTCTCACCACTACTGCCCCTACTTTTTTCCTTAAACAGGTACTCCTCCTGGAAACGAGCTCTGCTACTTCCATAAAGTAGTCGTCCCAGGGCAGGCGCTTCTGCTCAACACCGGATTGTGACATTAGGCATACTCCTCTTTTCCTCCTGAGATTATATAACAATAGAAGGCATTGTGAAAGGAAAAGGGCTAATCATGGTTCACTTTCCTATGCAGAACCTGGAGAAAATATTGTCCAGGACCTCTTCCCCTACCTCTTCCCCCAGTATAGATTTTAGAGAGGAGAGGGCCTTCTGTAAATCCCGGGAGATAAATTCCCCGCTTAATCCTGAGTTTGCCGCTTCTTCTGCTTTCTCTATCTGCGAGAGAGCATTTTTCAGCAATTCTATGTGCCGCAGGTTGGTTACCAGGATTCCTTCACTTTGCAGGATTTCTCCCTGCAGGATTTTTCCCCGCATTTTTTTCTGCAATTCTTCTATGCCTTTTCCCTGCAGGGCAGAGATTTCCACTTTTTCGGGAGGAAGAATAGAAGGGTCCCATTTTCTCTGCAGGTCAATCTTATTTATTACCAGTAGCCTGTTCTTATCTTTGCTTTTTTCCAGTATCCTTTTATCCTCTTCGTTCAGTGGCCTGCTGATATCAAGAACCAATAGAACAATATCTGCAGACTCCAGGTATTCTTCGCTCCTTTTTACCCCTTCCTTCTCCACTGTTTCCTTCACTTCTCTTATTCCTGCCGTATCTACCAGGCGAAACGGCACCCCTTCCAAGCTTATCCATTCTTCCAGGGCATCCCGCGTGGTCCCGGGCACTTCTGTGACAATAGCCCTCTCTTTTCCCAGCAGTTGGTTCAGAAGCGTGGATTTTCCCACATTGGGTTTCCCCACAATACTTACCAGCGCCCCTTCCCGGATTACTCTGCCGGTGCTCTCTTTCTTTAAAAGAGAAGCAATTGCTGCTCTTATATCTTTTATGCCGTTAAGTATTTCCGGCTGAGAGACTATCTCTATCTCTTCCTCGGGAAAATCCAGGGAAGCTTCCAGGGAGGCTATTAAATGAAGGAGATTTTCCTCTATTCCTCTTATAGAACGGGAAAGGTTTCCCGCCAGCTGGGAGGAGGCTATCTTCAGGGAGAGTTCACTCTTGGCCCTTATAATATCCAGGACCGCTTCTGCCTGGGCAAGGTCTATTCTCCCGTTTAAAAAGGCTCTCAGGGTAAATTCTCCCGGCTTTGCCATCCTGGCCCCGGAATTTAGCACTGCTTCTAAGACTTTTCTTAGAGGCACTATCCCGCCGTGGCAGTTTATTTCCACCACGTCTTCCCGGGTGTAGCTCTTTGGTTGCCTCATTACGGTGATAATTACTTCATCCAGGGTTTCTCCCTGGTGCACTATGTGGCCGTAGTGGACAGTGTAAGTAGGAGAAAGGGAGGGCTTTGCCTTTCCCTTAAATAGCTTATCTGCAATTTCCAGGGCACGGGGACCGGAAATGCGTACTATGCCGATTCCTCCTTCCCCCAGGGGGGTGGAGATGGCGGCAATAGTATCCTGAAAATCTATTTTTCCCATAGAGTGAATTTTACCATTTTTATCTGCTGCTTAGGCAGAATTTTGCTTTTTGGTAAAATGTTTTAATAGATTTCCGTTATTATCCTGATGAGGTTAGCAGATTTTGCGCAGTAAGAAAAATTTCCTGCTGGTAAACCCCTGGGTTTACGATTTTGCCCTCTATGATTTGTGGATGAAGCCTCTGGGGCTTTTTCGCCTGGCCGGGATATTAAAAAATTACGGCAATGTTTTCCTGCTGGACTGCCTGGAGCGGGGAGACCCCCTGGTTAATGCCCGGGAGGATGCCTATGGCTGCGGCAAATTTTTCAAGGTGGAGGTAGACAAACCTCCCGTTCTGCAGGAAATCAGGCGCCCCTATTTCCGCTATGGAATGCCGGAAGAAAAGTGCAAAGAAAAGCTTTCAGATATACCTGCCCCGGATATTATTTTTATTACTACGGGCATGACTTACTGGTATCCGGGAGTGGTAAAAACCATCAAGGCGGCTAAAAGCATTTTCCCCCGTGCCCCGGTTGTACTGGGAGGAGTATATGCAACGCTTCTTCCCCAGCATGCAGGGAGTTTACCGGGGGTGGACGAAGTGTTTACGGGGAGGGACGAGAAAGAGCTTTCGCTTTTCTTAAGCCGGCGGGTAGAAGCAGAGGTTAAAGTTCCCCCTTTCCCTCTGCCGGATTTAAGTCTCCGGCAAAGAAAGGATTCCTGGGTTATAGAAACTTCCCGGGGTTGTCCATTCTCCTGTTCTTACTGTGCTTCCCGTATTTTTTCCCCTTCTTTGCTGTTTCGCAAAAAAGAGGAAGTAATGCAGGAATTGATATATATGCGAGAAGAGGGTGTGAAGCACGTGGCTCTCTACGACGAGGCTTTTCTCTTTTCTCCCCGCGAGCATGCTTTGCCGTTATTAGAAGAGATAGTGGGGGAAAATTTTCCCTTTACATTTCATACTCCCAATGGTTTGCATGCCCGCTTCCTAGACATTGAGGTGGCACAAAGACTCAGGGAAGCAAACTTCCTCAGCATCAGGTTGAGCCTGGAGACTGCGAAGGAGGATTTACAGAGGGAAACAGGAGGTAAGGTAAAAAACGAGGAGCTGGAAGCTGCCCTGCATAATCTTACCCGGGCAGGATATTCCAGTAGAGAAATAGGGATTTATTTGATGCTTGGCCTGCCGCATTCTTCTGAGAAAGATTTTAAGCAAAGCGTGCTGTATGTACACTCCCTGGGAGCAAAAGTATTCCTGTCCAACTTCTCTCCTATCCCGGGCACCCCGGACTGGCTAAAATTGGCACACAGAGGCATTGTAAGGGAGAACATGGACCCTCTATGGCATAATAATACTATATTCCCGCTAAAATTGGGCTGGGAGGAGAAAAGAATTAGAGAGATGAGGTTATGGGTAAAGGAGTTGAACAGGGCATTGGATAATTAGAAAAATTCCTATAGAATAAAGAATGAGAAATATTTTCCTCCTGGGGTTTATGGGAAGCGGAAAAAGCGTTATAGGAGAAAAACTCTCCCGAAAACTGGAGAGAGAATTTATAGACATGGACAGAGTAATCGAAGAAAGAGAAAGCATGAAGATAAGCGAGATATTTGCCCAATATGGGGAAGATTACTTTCGCAGGAAAGAGGGCGAATTGCTCAGAGAGATAGGCGGAAAAGGCAATGCTGTGGTTTCTACCGGCGGAGGAATTGTAATGGCAGAAAAGAACTGGAAAATTTTAAAAGAGGGGGTGACCATATATCTTAAAATCTCTCCGGAAGAAGCCTGGAAAAGATTGGAGAAGGTGGAAGACCGCCCTTTGCTTTTACAAAAGGATAGAAAACAGTTCATCTGCAACCTGCTGAGAACCCGCCAGCCTTACTACGAGAAGGCAGATTTCACCGTGCTGAATGAGGGAAGAAGGGTGGAAGAGGTAATAGAAGAAATAGCAAGGATTATTAGGCATGCAGGAAATTAAAGTAAATCTTTCCGAGAGGAGTTACCGGATTATAGTGGGGAAAGGGATTTTAGGGAATCTTTCCGATTTCATAGGCTCTCCTTCCCGGGTCTTGCTCATCACTGATACCACACTTTACGCCCTTTACGGGAAGAGACTGGAATCTGTTTTAAGGGAGAAGTTTCCGGCGGAAAATTTTCTTCTTCCTCCCGGGGAAAAGGGAAAAAACATCAAGTGGGCATTGGGAATATTAAGAAAGGCGATTCTCTCTGCCTTTGACCGCTACTCGCTCTTCCTCTGCCTGGGAGGAGGCAGCGTGGGAGATACCGGCGGCTTTGCTGCCTCCATATACATGAGAGGCGTGCGGTGCATACAGGTTCCCACCACCTTCCTGGCCATGGTGGATTCCAGTATAGGAGGAAAGACCGCGGTGGATTTCTACGGCAAAAACATAGTGGGCACCTTTTACCAGCCCTCGCTGGTAATCTCGGATACAGCCACCCTGAAAACACTCCCGGAGAGGAACTACCTGAATGGATTTGCAGAGGTGGTGAAGTACGGGGTTATAAAAGAGCCTGCGATTCTTGCGCTGTTAAGAGAGAAGCGGGAAGAGATTTTACAGCAGGGAGAGGTGCTGGAATCCCTTATCTCTCAGTGTGCACAGATTAAAGCAAAGGTAATAGAAGAGGATGAAAAGGAGAAAGGGCTGCGGATGATTCTTAACTTCGGGCATACCATCGGCCATGCCCTGGAGGCAAACAGCAAGTTTGCCTTATGGCACGGAGAAGCAATAAGCCTGGGGATTGTGGCTTCTGCTTATATTTCCCATGTTATGGGAATGATAAAAAAGGAAGTTCTTGCAGAGCTGGAGGACTTGCTTTCCCTGTACTCTCTTCCCACCAGATACGGGCGCTTTTCCCCGCACCGTTTAAAAGAATTTCTCCAGAGAGATAAAAAAGTTAAGAGAGGGAAACTCCGTTTTGTACTGATGAAAAACCCGGGTGAAGTGGAGATAAGAGACGATGTGCCGGAATCTTTGTTAGAGGAAAGCCTGGAATATTTAAAGCAAGATGGGAGAAATAGAAGAGCTTTTTGATAAGGCAAAGACTCTATCTCTCCGGGGAAAGTGGAGAGAGGCGCGTTCTGTTTACGAAAAGATAATCCAGAAAGCAGAGGAGGTGCCGGGAGTTTACCTGGGGCTGGGGGAAATTGCGCTGCACGAGGGGAATCCAGAGGCAGCGGAGCAATACTTCAGGAAAGAAAAAGAGCAGGGGAAAATTACCCCCCGGCTGGAGCAGTTGCTGGCTGTATCCATGATTCTCCAGGGAAAAGAAAAAGAATCAATAGAAGAGCTGGAGCATTCTCTGCGTCTTGACCCAAAAGACACGCGTCCTTATATTTACCTGGGGTATATCTACCTGGAGCAGGGAGAGACAGACAGGGCGCAGGGCTGGCTGGAAATGGCAAAAGAGGAAGGGGTGGAGAGTCTCTCCCTGGACCTGTACCTGGCCCGCATTTATTACCTGAAAAAAGAAAGAAATAAACTGAAAAGAGTCATCAGAGGAGCGGAGGAGAAACTGTCCATGCTCAGGAAGGTGCTCTCCTCGCCTCTGCTTGACCTAATAGAGGGAGAGTTAAAATTCCTGACAGGCAACTTTAAAGAAGCAATGAGTTTGATAGAAAAGGGAAGGAAAAATTTTCCCAAAAAAGGGAGCATCTTCGAAGCAGGAATAATTTATTCCCTCGCGGAAGTGGAAAAGCACCTGGAAGGACTTAGAAGAGGTAAAATTTAAACCATAATGATGGATGAATCTATTGACCCGGAGAAAGCCAGGAAAGAAATAGAGAGGTTAAGAGAGGAGATACGCTATCACAACCACAAATACTACGTAGAAAATAATCCGGTTATCTCGGATGAAGAGTACGACAAACTGCTTTCCCGTTTGCAAAAGCTGGAAGAAAAATTCCCCCGGTTCATAACCCCGGACTCTCCCACCCAGAGAGTGGGGGGTGAACCCTTAAAAGAATTCACTACCATTACCCATAAAATACCAATGCTTTCCCTGGATAATACTTACAGCGAAGGGGAGGTTAAAGAATTTGACCAGAGAGTAAAGAGGTGGCTGGATGAAGACAAGGTAGACTACGTGGCAGACCTGAAAATCGACGGCGTGGCTGTCTCGCTTACCTACCGGGAAGGCATCTTTACCCTGGGTGCTACACGGGGAAACGGGGTACAGGGGGATGATATAACCCAGAACCTTAAGACTATCCGCTCTATACCTCTTCGTATTTCCCGGGCTATTCCTGTTCTGGAAGTAAGGGGAGAGGTATACATGGAGAAAGCAGACTTTGCCAGAATTAACCGGGAGAGGGAGGAAAAGGGAGAGTCGCTCTTTGCCAATCCCCGCAATGCCACGGCCGGCTCCCTCAAGCTCCTGGACCCGCGGGAAGTGGCGAAGAGACCGCTTAAAATATTCATTCATTCCCTGGGATTCGTGCAGGGAATTGAATGGGAATCACTCTGGGAAGCACTGGATTTCCTGCAAGAAGTGGGATTCAGGGTAAATGAACACAGGAAACTATGCGACAGCCTGGATGAAGTATTAACTTTCTGGCAGGAGTGGCATGAGAAAAGGGACAGCCTTCCTTACGAGATTGACGGCACAGTGATAAAAGTAAATAAAATCTCCCGGCAGATACGGCTGGGCTCCACCAGCAAGTCCCCCCGCTGGGCTATTGCCTTTAAATTCCCGGCGCGCCAGGCCACTACTATTTTACGCGAGATAAAGATTCAAGTAGGAAGAACCGGGACACTTACTCCCGTGGCACTGTTTGACCCTGTTCCCCTCGCAGGCAGTGTTATTTCCCGGGCTACGCTGCACAACCTGGATGAAATAAGGAGAAAAGACATAAGAATCGGGGACCGGGTAATAATAGAAAAAGGCGGGGACGTGATACCGCAGGTAGTGAAACCTATCCCGGAGGTAAGAACAGGCAACGAAATCGTATTTGAGATGCCTAAAAATTGTCCTGTGTGTGGAGCAGAAGTAATTAAGCTGGAAGGAGAGGTAGCCTATCGCTGCGAAAATCCTGCCTGTCCGGCCCAGGTGAAAAGAAGAATCCAGCATTTTGCTTCCAAGAATGCTATGAATATTGAACATCTGGGCCCTGCTCTTATTGAGCAGCTGGTAGATAAAAAATTGATAAAAGATTACGGGGACCTTTACTCCTTGAGATATGAGGAGGTAGTAGCACTGGAAAGGATGGCGGAGAAAAGTGCTAAAAATCTTTTTGCCTCCCTGGAGAAAAGCAAATCGCGGCCTTTCTCTGCGGTATTATTTGCCCTGGGGATAAGGCACGTGGGAATTCATGCGGCGGAAATTCTGTCCCGCCACTATTCCTCCCTGGAGGAGTTGTCCAGGGTATCCCGGGAAGAGCTGGAAAGCATCCAGGAAATAGGCCCCATAATGGCAGAAAGTATAGTAAGATTCTTTCAACAGCCTGAAACCTGGCAGGTGATAGAAAAACTGAAAAGAGCCGGCGTGCGCTTAAAAAGAGAGGAAGAAAAAGGAGCTCTTCCCCTGAGAGGGTTGGTGTTTGTATTCACCGGGGCGCTTGCCAACTTTACTCGTTCCCGGGCGGAAGCCCTAATAAAGGAACTGGGGGGTGAAGCCTCTTCCTCTGTTTCCCGCCGCACAAGCTACGTGGTAGTGGGAGAGAATCCAGGTTCCAAATACGAAAAAGCCAAAGCCCTGGGAATACCCGTGCTCTCAGAAGAAGAGTTTGTAGAGCTGGTGGAGAAGGTGAAGCAGTAGCGGGTAGTGAGTAGTTAGTAGTGAAGGGGGATTTTAGACTTTAGACCATAGACTTTAGACTGTAGACCGGGGAAGCAGTGAATAGTGAACAGTGAATAGGGGTTTGGTACCCTGGTATCTTGGTAATCCTGGTATCCTGGGAGAGGTTCTAAGGGATGTTAGGATTTGCAAGAATGACAAGCAACCAGCCCACCTGTCATACCTGCGAAAGCAGGTATCCAGTAAAGTAGTGAGGGAGGGAGCGGTTGCCGATGTAATATCGGGAAGCTGGTTGCCAGCAGGTTA
>JALUVB010000076.1 GCA_027021085.1 bacterium | reverse complement strand
GGTGCATTCCTCCGTTACCAAGAAAGGATATATAGGTTCATTGTTCTTACCAGTTAAATAAGGTATCCATTCTCATCGTAAAGCCAGATTTTTTAAATTTAGCTCCAAGGCAGTCTCAAGCCCCAGGCCATTACCTCAACGATATCAGTACCGTTTATAAGTCCTTCGAAGGAATGGATAACCTGGAACAGCCTGTATTTGTTGTCTACTAATCTGTTCATGGAAACTATCCTCCTATCTTATCCCACTTATCCTTGTTCCGGGGATAATAAGTTTCTATTTCAAAGGAAGATTTTATTATTTCCCTTGCTTCCTCAACTGACCTGAGATAACCTGCCCCGATGGCCTGCATTACGATGTTGCCGATAGCCGTTGCTTCCACAGGACCCGCCAGCACGGTCTTCCCCGTAGCATCAGCAGTAAGCTGGTTTAAAAGTTTGTTCTGTGTTCCACCTCCCACTATATGGATCACTTTTATGGGCTTACCCTGCAAGCGCTCTATCTTCCTCAGGGTATCCCGGTATTTTAAGGCCAGGCTTTCCAGTGCTATTCTGATTATTGTACCTCTATCTTTCGGCATTTTCTGCCCGGTATTTCTGCAGTATTCGATGATAGCCCGGGGCATATCCGGGGGATGGACAAAAGCCCTATCATCGGGGTCTATGAAGGCGGTGAACGGCTCAGCAGTCTCCCCCAGCCTGACTATCGCCGGCCAGTCCAGTTTCTCTCCCTCTTTTTCCCATATCCTTTTGCATTCCTGCAGTATCCATAGGCCGGTAATGTTGGAAACTGCAATAAACTTTCCCCCTGCTGCTCCTTCGTTGACCAGGCCAAAGCGGAAACTCTCCCGGTTAATAATGGGCGTAGAAACTTCTATTCCTACCACTGACCATGTGCCGGAGCTAATGAAAGCCCAACTATCGTTCTCCACAGCTGGCACTGCTACAGAAGCGCTCGCTGTATCGTGGCAGGCAGGAGCTATAACCGGCACCCTGCCCAATCCAACTTCCTGGGAGATTTCGGGTAAAAGATTTCCCACCACTGTTCCCGCTTCTACCACCCGGGGCATTATCCGCAAAGGAATACGCAGTTTATCCAGAAACCGGGAGGCAAAAGCATTTTCATTTATATCATAGAGGCAAGAAGGCGTAATTACCGTGTACTCCTCTGCTTTTTCCCCGGTCAGGAAAAAGTTAAAAATCCCGGGCATCATCAGAAGATAATCGGCTATTTCCAGAATTGGAGAATGGTCTTTAACCAGGGAATACAACTGGCAAAGGGTGCTTATGGGCACAAGTGTCATACCGGTAGACTGGTATACCTGGTAAGAGCCAATTATACCTGCAATCTCCTTCTCTATACCTTCGGTCCGTCTATCCCGGTAATGATGCGGATTCTCCAGCAAACGTCCATCTTTGTCAAAGAGGCCAAAATCCACCCCCCAGGTATCAACACCTATTCCATCTAAGCTCTTTCCGTATCTCTTCGTAAAAAGGGCTAATCCCTTTTTAATTTCACTAAACAAACCCAGCACATCCCAGTAAATACTCTGATGCACTTTTACCGGTTCATTGGGAAAGCGGTGAACTTCTTCCAGTTCCAATTTCCCATCCCGGAATATCCCCGCTACTGCCCGTCCGCCCGAAGCACCCAGGTCAAAGGAGAGGAATTTCCGGGAAGTTTCCATCTTACCCATGAAAAACCTCCCTCATACATTCGGCTAACAAGGCAAGAACCTCGTCTGCCTCCTGTTGATTGATAATCAGGGGTGGTTTACCGGCTAAGTTTATTTCAAGCATTTCTACTACTCCCTGCCACTTTTTTACACAATCATACTTCAGAGGCATCAAAATGCCAGATTTCCTCAAGATCGGCAAAAATTCCTGCTTCCTCATCATCAAAAGGGCGTTCCAGTAAATCTGCCATCCAGGCCTGCCACCTTTTATTTACAGGGCTTGCGTTTACCACCCGATTGAAAGTACCAGGGTCATCAACCTCGGCTACCATGAATAGCATATCCCTGCGCAGGAAAATGGTCATTTCCCTGCATCCGGCCTGTTTTAATAACGCCAGCATTTCCGGCCATATTTCCTGGTGGGCTTTTATATATTCTTCTTTTTTACCCGGTTTTAACCTGTAAACCTGCGCTATCTTTTTCATTTTGTTGTACCCCTCCTCAAATTAAACATATAGGTCATCTCTGTCTCCATCCTTCTAACCTCCTGCAAATCCAGCCAACAGGTAAATCTTTTCACATACGACCCAACACGCTTTAAGATTATCGGAAAATGATGCTGAATATTATTATTTGTAAGGATGGCATTCATAACGTCAATTACTTGTAATTGTGTGCTCATTCCTCATAAAAAAGTAATTTCATGGCCAAAACGCCTCTTATGCATAAAATATACATTAAATGCAGTGTTTCAGGAGCCTTTTTATGCAACAATGTCTGCTTTATAATTTTTCCTTAGTCATCTCGAGATACCCCAAACAGGTAGCAGAGATTCAAACCCAGACCTCAGAATCAATCTTTGCCCTAAGCACCCGGCCTAAATTTATCCGGGGGACAGCATGGTTAAATCCAAGCAAAAAAACCATCTTATCTGCTCCTGCTTTCTCCACCAAAAATTCAATTAATCCGAAAGAGATTACGTCTCCAGCACATTCTTCTATCAGGCTCTGTATCCTATCCATAGGCTATCGGGGCGTGGCATCTGGTAAACCGCCATCCACGGGGATTGTTGCCCCGGTGGTAGGTGTCTGGCGAGTTACGAAGAAGAGCACTGCATTGGCAACATGCTGTGCAGTTACTTTGGCCTTGAGCAAATTACGGTTGCGGTAGTAATCCTGCAGGTCTTTTTCATCCACTATTCCCCTGTGGCGCATCCGGTCAG